>JAFGPH010000521.1 GCA_016926135.1 Deltaproteobacteria bacterium | reverse complement strand
CGCAATGCACGCGCCCGTAGCCCCCAGGCCCAGGCCCCCGTACTCCCTGGGGACACCGGCCCCGTTATATCCTTTCTCCGCAATACGATCGAAGATCTCCCGGGGGAATTTCCTCTTCCACCTCGTCTGTGCATCCAGCGGCATCACCTCCTGCGCAAAGGCCCGGATCTCCCGGTCAAAGGCCTTGTGCTCTTCCGTCCACCAAGGATATACGTCCATCGCATCCTCCCCTTTCTTGACACCTTCACAGAGGGTTGCAGGCTCCTCCGTCATTCGTCGAGCTGCATTCGTTATTCTGTATTCTTCGGTTCTATTTCTTCCTCTCCCTCAGGGCCATCACGATCTTCTCCGGGGTGATGGGCTGCTCCTTGAACCATATGCCGGTCGCATCGTGGATCGCGCTCACCACGGAGGGAGGCGTGCTCACGATAGCCCCCTCCGAGGCCTCCTTGGCCCCGTATGGCCCATTGGGATCATCGGTGATGATATCGATTACCTTGATCTCCGGCGAGTCCAGGGCAAGCGGCATCTTGTAATCCACCAGGTTCGCATTGAGGGTCTTGCCCTTGTCCATCTTGAACTCTTCGTACAGGGTCTGACCCAACCCCTGGACCGCGGCTCCCTGATTCTGGGCCTCCACGTTGATCGGGTTCAGGGGTCTGCCGCAGTCGTGGGCGATCAGCATATCGGTGCACCTCACGAAACCCGTCTCCAGGTCCACATCCACCTCCGAGAGCTGGGAGGTGAAGCTGTAAGAGGTGCCGGAGTTGCCGATTCCTTTGTCGAAGTCCAGCACCTCAATCCCGTACTGCGAGTACCCCTTCCCCACGATCACCGCACCGGAACCGGAGTAGCACGCGATCTGGGCCAGCTTCTGGAAGGGCATGGCCTTCTCGGGGGCGTCTTTCACAAAGACCTGCCGGTTCCGGAAGACGATGTCCTCGGGTTTCACCTCCCACTGCTCCGCGGCAAAGACAGCAAGTTGCTCCTTCACGTCCCGGGCCGCCTTCTGGGCTGCCTCCCCGGCCAGAACCGTCACCCGGCTCCCGTAACTGCCTGCGTCGCACGGGGTGAGGGCTGTGTCCACCCTCTTGATGTCCACGTCCTCCACGGGAAGTCCCAGTTCCTCGGCAATGATCTGCACCAGCACCGTGTCCGAGCCCTGACCGCAGTCCGTGGCACCGGTCAGGTAGTCCACGCTGCCGTCCTCACAGAGCCTGACCACGGCCGCGCAGGACTGGTGGCCCCTCTGTCTCGCCCCTCCCAGATAGGCCGTCCCCGACAGGCCGATCCCATGAACCACCGGTCCCCCCTCTCCCTTGTTCTTCCCCCTCTCCTTCCACTTCGGGTTTTCGGAAAGGGTCCTGATCCCTTCCTTCAGGCCGCAGGAGTGGACCGTCACCTTGTTGACCGTTTCGTGTGGGGCCTCGATTGCATTCTTGAGCCGTATGGCGACCGGATCGATCCCCAGATCCTCTGCCATCATCTCCATCTGGATCTCCGCGGCAAAGCGGGTATGGGTCACCCCATGCCCCCTCATGGCGGCCCCAATGGGGTTGTTCGTGAAAATTCTGTATGCGTCATGCTTGAAATGGGGCAGTTTGTAGGGAAGGGTGCTCATGCAACCCGTCAGGTACATGGTCAGCGGACCGATGGCCGTGTGCCCGCCCCCGTCTGCGATCACCCGGCTGTGCATGCCGGTGATGGTGCCGTCCTTCTTCATCCCCATCTTGTTGTAGACGATCATGTTGTGGCGCCGGCGACAGGTCATGAGCACCTCTTCCATGTTGTAGACAAATTTCACCGGCTTCCCCGTCATCCTGGAAAACAAACAGGCACAGAAATCCCCTGCCAGGGAGTCATTCTTGGTCCCACCGAATCCGGCCCCCACGAACGGCTGAATAACCCTCACCTTGTTCAGGGGCAAATTGAAGCATGCCGCCAGGTGGCGGTACACGAAGTAGGGGCTCTGTTTGGCCGCCCAGATGGTAATCCCCGAGGAGTCCCACAGGGCCACTGCCGCAGGGGGCTCCAGGTATCCGGTAATCACCCGGCCCGTCTCAAATCGATCCTCCCTGACCAGATCCGATTCCCGGAAGGCCTTCTCCACGTCCCCAAAGTCCATGTGAAATTCCCAGCTCACGTTGTTCTTCACATGGTCGTAGACCCTCGGCGCACCCTCCTTCATCGCCTCTTCCGGATCAGAGACGACCGGCAATTCCTCATAGTCCACCTGGATCAGATCGGTCGCCTCCTCGGCCGTATCCTCATCCACCGCTGCAACCGCCGCAACCGCCTCGGCCAGATACCGCGCCTTGTCATCCGCCAGCGGGGCCTCGTCCCGCGTCTTGGGCATCCATCCCCATCTCCAACCGTGAAAATCCTTTCCCGTCAATACCGCCTTCACCCCGGGCAATTTCTCCGCACGGCTGGTGTCGATGTTAAGAATCTTGGCATGGGCGAACGGGGATCTCACCATCTTGCACCACAGCATCCCCGGCAACGCGTAGTCGGCCGCAAACCGGGCCTCTCCCGTAACCTTCACTTTTCCATCCACCCGGGGGATCCTTTTCCCGATGACTGAATATTCCTGCATCTCACTTCCCCCCTTTCATGATCTCGGCCGCAGCGCTGATGGACTCGACGATCTTGGTGTACCCCGTGCAGCGACAGAAGTTGCCCGCAATCCCTTCCCGGATTTCCTTCTCGGTGGGTGAAGGCTTCTTGTCCAAAAGTCCCTTGGAGGACATGATCATGCCCGGCGTGCAGAAACCACACTGCATACCCGCCTGGTCCACAAAGGCCTCCTGGATGGGGTGGAGT
>JAFGPH010000086.1 GCA_016926135.1 Deltaproteobacteria bacterium | reverse complement strand
GTGTAGAGATTGGGGAAGGCCCAGTAGAAATTGTCCGCGGGGATCAGCACCTTCAGGTCCGGCAGCCAGACGACAATCTGGTCGTCGGTCTCACCGGGGGCGAAGATCAGCTTAAACCTGACCCCGGCGACCTCATCGTCCAGGGTGTCCGAGAAGGTCCTGGTGGGGGGGACGAATCCGAAACGGCTCTCGGGCTTCATGCCCACGAAAGGCCCAATGCCCACATTGAGCACCTGGCCGGCCGACAGGAAATTTCCGTACATGCGCAGGGAACGCATGCCGATGACCGGGCCGGTCTCCGTCAGGAGCCGCTTGACGTGGTACGCAGTCGTCTCATGGGCGTACACGACCGGTCGCCCGCCGGCGGTGAAGACCTCGGCGCCCAGCACATGATCGGGGTGGCTGTGGGTGTAGATGATCGCCTTGATGGGCTTGCTTGATATCCTGCGGAACTCGGCCAGGACCTCTGCCGCTTCCTCCAGGGTGGTCATGGTGTCAACGATGATCAGACCGTCATCCCCTTCGATCATGATCGAGTTGGCGATCCCGTAGCCGATTGCCGAGTAAACGCGGTCCGTGACCTTCTCCACACCTTTCTGAAAGAGCCTGCCGTGCTCCTGAAGACTCGCGTCGGCACCAACCGGAATGGGTGGGCGGGACTTGAGCGGCCCGCCAGTCAGGTACAGCCCCACGGCACCCAGGACGACCACGAGAAGCAGGACTGCGCCCAACAAGGACTTCTTGCCCATTGATCAGACCTCCTCGGTGATGAAAGGATCTGGATTATAGCAGAAAAAAAGGTCGGCTACTGCTTTCCTCCACCAGATCCGAGGAAGGCAGAAAACGCGACATGTCATTTTCTGGGCTCCTGGTGCCTTGACCTGCTTTGCGCGGACGGGGCCAGGGCGACTTGTGTGACCTTCATCCCTGCCGTGGTGTGCAACCCGACCATACTCGTGAACATGGCCCTTTCCACTGCGGCCCACACCAACAGCTTTTTGAGCTTCATGGAGGAAAGGGGTCTCTCACGCAGGCAGAGGGTTTGTTTTGAGACACTGACACCCACTACACCGAGAGGTGGTCACATTTCGCACATAAGGAGACAGATCATGAAGGGACGTTCAATGAGCTCCAGGGAGTTCTGGGATGCGAGGCAGCTCAGCCTTTTCGATTACATTCAGCACAAGAAGGGCGAGACCCTCCGCCGTGATTCCTTCCACACTTTGAGACGTTGGCCCATCTGCGGCCTCACTTACTTTCTCCCTGTTGCCCTTCAATCCGCACGATACGGTAGTACCGATGACTTGTTCGTTGCCTATGGCTCTTTTCGAAGAGGCTCAGATTGAGTAGTATCCTTATTCATGCACTGCCTCGAGTACCTCGACCAACAGTCTGGGGTCTTTCCGAAGGATGTCCTCAAGCTTTCTGCGACGCTTTTTCAAGGCCTCTTGCCAGGGATATGGGCAAGACGAGGCAAGCCCGTAGCCTGCCCCTTCCTTTGGCCATACCCTTTCGTCGTCTTCATCGATTACGGAGACCAGCAAATTCCCGTTCTTCAGTTAAAACGGTACTTGAGTTCTTGGCTCATCCGGACCCCAGAATTTCTTTGATCCTTTGCACCTTCTTCTTTTGCTTGTCAGATTGTTTTCCCTGCCACTTGCCACATCTGATCCAGTATTCTTTCAGGGCCTCAGCAAGCTTATGCTTATCTGCCTCAACATAATCGCCCATGGGGTTAAAGATATCCACGACCTTTCCCTCGTCCTTCGGCCCTGCATTTTGAACGAAATGGATATCCCTTTGCTCCGGAGTCATGGAGGCCAATTCTGCCTTTTTCCTTTCCTCTTCCTGCCTTTGTTTTTCCCGTTGAACAGCGACCCTATCCCTCTCGGCACCTTCTGCCTTCTCCCTCTCTTCACGAAATTTGGCCTCTTTGTCGAAAATCATCTGCCCGTACCTGAATAGACCAAAGCCCCGTTCTCTGTCAATGGGTTCAACAGGCTGGATAGGAAACGAGCGAGAAACGAGGTGGATGCGACAAGAGATTTCAGCTGCGGCGACTCAGACATATATCAGGTTTCCGGGATGGCTGATATCCTGTGGTTCTGGATGGAAATCGCAACTGCCTCTTTTTGCAGCGCCCAGGCTGTACGGTGGATCTTCATTTGTCATGTCATTAAAATCTTAAAAGGGTCTCGTTGTCAGAGTAATGGACTAGGTTTCTCAGTAATTCCTCGATCGACAGGTGGATCCTGAAAAAGTTCTCGTTCGTGCAATCTGATTTTTCATCCATGTAGAGATCCCGACATACCTCGATCATGATGGACCACACTCTTGGATCCGTTCTGTAGTATGCTGCAGGCACCATGGTTCCGGCATAGGGTCGGTTCTCCTCTACACTGAACCCTCCCCTCAGGATTGCCTCCATCGTCCTTCGCTTCAGACCCCGAGGGGTGTGGAAGCTGTCGGTTCCCACACAGAAGTCCGGGCGTGGCACGCTCTGGTCCCGGTCGCACGGGGTAGGCTGCCTCGGGAAGCTGTGGCAGTCCACGATCAATGCATTGCCTTGGGAGGCCAGATCGTCCTCCACTGCTATTCGAAGCCGCTCGTGGTGTGGTTTGTAGTAGTCATTTATGAGCCGTTCCCTCTCCTCGCCAGAAAGCTCCCGCTTGAGCCTATGACCGGAGGATGTTCGAGCGTAGATCACTCCCATCCCCTCCTGGGACATAGGTTCCTCATCATCGTCCAGGAATCGCTCCGGGTCGACGATCAGTCGGCTGACCGGGAAGACGATCCGGGTCGCCCCCCGGCACGTGAAGAGAGTGTCCGTGAAGGCGTCCGTCATCTCCCTGAGTTCGGAGGCAAGTTCCTCGTCGGACAGCACGATCTGATCCCGCAGACCGGCAGGGATCTCTCTCGATGCATGGGGGATGTGAAGGATCATGTTCAGTCAGAATGTCAACGGGGGTGAAAGGGCTCAGGTCCGACACTTGGAGCAGGCTTCATCAAACTCGTCCTCCAAGGCCCGATTTGCGCCCCTGCACCTTTTACGACCTTGGCGGCCCACTCGAAGTACTCCCGCTTCAGCTTCTCGCCCCAGCCGGCGGGGGGACTGTTTAAAATCGACTGAAGGTTGCTGATCTTGTCCGCGATTTTGATCATCTTCGCCCGATCCGACTTGTGAGGCGCCGTCTGGACCTGAAGCTCTTTGCGCTCCGCTTTCGGCAGAGACTTGTCGTCGGTCACCTCACGCACCAGGCCAGCCACGTCCTTGTCGAATTCCTCGACCAGTTCTTCGTAGGTTGTCTTCGTGTCCTCAATCGTGTCGTGCAGCAGGCCGGCAAGCACAAGGTTCAGGTCTTTGCCCTCCGTTGCCTCTGCGAGCAGAAGCGCCACCTCGGCCAGGTGGTTGATGTAGGGTTCGTGGGCCTCCCCTTTTCGCCGCTGCGCCGTGTGCTTCCGAGCAGCGAAGTCCAGGGCTCGCGCAAAAGAGACAATCTGATCGCTCATATTAACCCACCTGCTTCCGCCTAAACGCGTCGGCGCACAAGAACATTATGAAATGACGTACCTCCCCCCCATCTTCCGTTCAGTGCCGCAAATCCAGGCCGCGAATCACGGTTGAAAGAACAACCGCTGCGAAGGAGGGCAGCCATACCCATAGGAGTTCGCTCTTGATGACCGCCAACCCCCATTTACTGAAAAAGGCTCCGATCCCAATAGGAGAGACCTCGATCGGCGTCCAGGGGAAGAAGTGCCTTGTATTGTCAAAGGGACTCAGCAAGGCGATTCCCAACCCCCCGTTCGTGAGGGCATCCAGAAGGCCGTGACTGGCCGTCAACAGGGCGAAGAAGATCAGGAAAAAGAACCACCTTCCTGTAAAGATCCCCGTTTCGCGGAATGAAATGCACGCAACCAAGGCACCGAACAGCAAGCCGAACAAAAGGGAGTGGAAGAACCCCCTGTGACCAAACACGTGACGGTAGGGGATGCCGAAGAAGAATCCGATAACATCGGCATCCGGGAGAATGGAGCAGAGGATCGCCAAGGCCCAGAAGTGGTTTGGTACGTCCCTGGGTGCAAACGCAACTCCTGCGGCAACTGCAACGGCAGCATGTGAAACGATCGTCGGCAGCGGCTTCTCCTT
>JAFGPH010000520.1 GCA_016926135.1 Deltaproteobacteria bacterium | reverse complement strand
TCTCGCCCACGCCGATGAACTTGATCGGCTTGCCGGTCACCGCCCGCAGGGAAAGGGCTGCCCCCCCCCTGGCATCGCCCTCCATCTTGGTGAGAATCACCCCCGTCACATCCAGAAGCTGGTTGAACTCCTTGGCCACATTGACCGCATCCTGACCGGTCATGGCATCGGCCACCAGCAGGATCTCCGTGGGCAGAACCGCCGTCTTGATCCTCCCCAACTCCGCCATCAACGCCTCATCGATGTGCAGGCGTCCTGCCGTGTCGAGGATAAGGATGTCGGCGCCGACGACGGAGGCCTTCGACAGGGCATCCAGGCAGATCTCCTCGGGCTTCATCGAGCCCTCTGAAGGATACACCGGGATGCCCAGCTGCGAACCCAGCTTCTTCAACTGGTCGATGGCAGCGGGCCGGTACACATCTGCGGGCACGAGAAAGGGATTCCTTCCACGCTTGCGCAGATGGAGGGCCAGCTTCCCGGCCGTGGTCGTCTTCCCCGAGCCCTGCAGGCCTACCAGCATGAGCGAGAAAGGCGTTCTTCCTGCCAGGTTGAGCCCCTGGGGAGACTCGCCCATCAAGCCCACCAGCTCATCGTGGACAATCTTGACAACCTGCTGACCCGGCGTCAGACTGTCGAGCACCTCGTGCCCGACCGCCCGGTCACGGATGTCGTCAATGAGTCTCTTGACCACCTTGAAATGGACATCGGCTTCCAGCAGGGCAAGCCGGACTTCCTTCAGGGCGTCCGCAATGTTGTTTTCCGTCAACCTCCCCTGGCCCTTCAGTTTCTTGAAGGTCCTGTTCAGCTTTTCCGTCAAGCTCTCAAACATAAGGGCGGCGTCACTCTCAGTAAACGTAATTTTTCAAATTAACTTGGATGGCCGGATTTTGTCAAGCCAAAAGCCCGTTGCAAAAAAGGACTCTCCCACCCCAGGCCGGTTTGTGGATTTTATCATAACTTCAGCAACCTAAGAAGTCTTTTCTGGATCCGTCAGAACAACCCTTGATTTCTCATCATGCGATTTTCAGGTTGTCATCGCTAATTGAAACCACTAATCTGTATGCATCCGGAAGCGATCCCTTCCGGATTCGCATTATCCGTAAACCCCATGGTGCTGCCAGGAATCATGGTCGAGGCAATTCACGAAGAAGGGCTGTTGCGCCCCATGAAGAAGAAGACGGACCCCGATGTCGGTCCGGATGCCATTCTGGTGATGATCCCCACCGACCTCGACTACCTCCTCGAAACGACCCGTGACAGAGACGGCACGGTCTTCGATATGGGCTATTTCAGACTCCACCGTTTCAGAAGGAAGCGGGAGGAGTCCTTCTCCATCATCGGCCCCTTTCTCGGGGCACCTCACGCCGTTATGGGCCTCGAGAAGATCATCGCCCTGGGGGCGAGGAGAATCTGGGCACTGGGCTGGTGCGGGTCCCTTCAGCCCGACCTGCGAATCGGGGACCTTGTGATTCCCACGGACTCGGTTTGTGAAGAAGGGACATCTTCCCATTACCCCATTGGTCCGGAAGGCCCTCGCACGGACAGGGAACTCAACGCCGTCCTCGCAGCGGCACTCTCAAAAGGTGACAAGCCCTTCCAAAAAGGGACTGTTTGGACCACGGACGCCCCCTTCCGGGAGACGCCCACCAAGGTGCTCGCTTACCGGAACAGGGAAGTCCTTGGCGTTGAAATGGAGATGTCCGCACTGATGACCGTGTCGATCTATCGTTCGGCAAAACTCGCCGGTCTGCTCGTGGTCTCAGACGAACTCTTTGACCTCAGATGGAAACCGGGCTTCAAGAACCCCCGCTTCAAGGAGGGGTGCCGCGCTGCCGCAAGGCTCCTGCTGGGTCTTGCGGACTCCCCTCCTATGTCGTTTACCGACCAAGGGTCAGGGGCGCGACGGGAGGAAACGTACACGCCGTCTCTATAAAATCATGGGAGGGTCACCGTTTTCGGTCATGGCGATCTCTTTTCAGAAAGCAATGGGAAAGGAACTCCGGCAGCGCCGGATCAGAGACCTGGACAGGACGATCCGAGATGCTCTCGGCCGGGTCTCTTCTCCGGAGTATACGGCGGAACCAGGGATCGCGGGGATTCCGACGGTCCTCCTCTATGTAAAGGGAGAGCTCGTCGAGGCGTCCATCGTCGACGCCCTCGGCGGCACGCAAGACGTAACCCGGAACATAAAGACGATCTTGACGGTCCCGCTGACCCTCATGCCCTTGAAGGGAGAGAAAACCCTGCCCGATCTCCTGAGGGTATGGGGGATCGCCTATATGGAAAAGGAGGCTTTCGAGTCCCTGAACCTGGAGAGAGTCCGAACCCGGCAACCGCCTTTTGCCGCCATGGGGGATGCCGTCTCGACTACCCTGATCCACCCTGACCTCAGGGTCAGCGCCAGGCAACCTCTCAACATGTTCTGCTGCGGACTGAGTCAGGAGGCCCGCGCGGCAGAGGGACTCGGCATCACCTCGCACCATGATATGATGGTCACCCTCCAGCAGTGGGGGCTTCGTGTCAATAGACCCCACATCCTGATCTGCCGGGGTATCTCGGAGGTGATCACCTGCATGGAACATCTTGCAGCTGAAAGCGCCGGTTTCCCCTACGAGATCGACGGGGCGCTGCTCCAGTTGAATGATCTGGGCTGCCGTTCCCGGCTTGAAGAGGCAGCATCGGGACCGGGATGGAACGTTGCATTTGAGACTGAGGAGAGGTAGAATGCCGGATCGCTATCAGGACAGCGGCAGGGCTGGGCAATGGCGGACATTCGTGTTCGACTGATCATTGAAGGCAGGGTGCAGGGTGTATGGTTCAGGGAATCCACCCGCAGGCAGGCCACGGCCTTGGGGCTCACCGGCTGGGCGAGGAACAGACCCGAGGGAACGGTGGAGGTGGTCTCAGAAGGTCCGGAGGAACAGGTGAGAAAGCTGGTGGCATGGTGCCACCAAGGGCCCCCTGCTGCGAAAGTTACACGGGTGCGTGACAGCCCGGAGGCATGCCGGGGCGAGTTCGACTCTTTCGATATTGTGTATTAGATGGGGGATGAATGGATCGATGAGAATTTTCGTCATGAAATGCAACGTATCGCGGATGGCCCTTGCGGTGACGGCAGTCTGGATGTTTTTCGCGGCAGGCTGTTCTGCGGCGAAATCCGTTTACCAGTACCTCAATGAACCCGCCATGAGCAGGCCCTCTTCGATCAAGTCGGACAAGAGCGGTCTCAAGAAAAAGGTCCTCCTCCTTCCCTGCCTCAACCAGACGGACATGGAGCAGAAAAGGTTCGAGGAGATCACACGCACCTTCACCGCCCTTGTGGAAAAAGACAATCACCTCCTGATGGAAGGCACGGAGGAGCCCATTCCCACAACGGTCAAGATCAGATCTCCCAGGTTCGGAATCCTGACGGACACGGATGTGGCCAAAAGAGCGGAGGAAATGGGAATCCACTTCCTCATCACCGCGGTGCTCAACCCCTTCGAACTGAGACTGAAGAGGGCGGGCGTCTGGCCCTTCCGCAAGGTGAAAAAGGAAGTGGAGATGTCCATGGTGGTGAACGCCGTCGACCTCGTCAACGGCACCCTTTTCCTGACCAACCTGGAAAGCGAGAAAACCGAATTCGTGCTGGATCAGGACCTCATCGAGGAAGAGGGGATCAAGATGGACATACCCAAGATCGACGACAAAACCTTCATGAGCCTCTGGACCAGGATTCTGGAACGCCAGGCCTCCGTCCTCAGGAAGTCTCTGAGAGACCAGCCCTGGACCGGCAGGATCCTCTCCTCCGATGGAAAAAGCATCGTCGTCAATGCCGGGTCAAGCGTGGGCCTGTCCACCGGCAGGGTGTTCGAAGTCTTCGGCAGGGGGGAGCCCATCCGCTCGGCCAGCGGAAGATCTATCTATCTGTTGGGGCCCAAGGTGGGGGAGATCAAGACGGTGGAGGTCAGGGAACACTCGGCTTCGGCGGAGCCTCTGTCCGAAGCCAGGTACATTCCAGGCCAGGTGATCAGGGCCAAAAACTAACCCAGGATCTCCCTTGCGTGGGCCACAACCTTCTCTGAGATGGTCTTGCCGCCCAGAAGCCGGGCAACCTCCATCACCCTCTCTTCCCGGGCCAGTTCCGAAATGCTGGTGACGGCCCGCCGGTCTTCCACGATCTTCCAGACCAGAAAATGGGTTTCTCCCTTGCAGGCGATCTGAGGCAGATGGGTGATGCAAAGGATCTGATGAAATGCCGCCAGGGATCGCAGCTTCTCCCCCACCACCTCGGCGGTAGCGCCCCCGATCCCTGA
>JAFGPH010000519.1 GCA_016926135.1 Deltaproteobacteria bacterium | reverse complement strand
TTTGGGTGGCATTGACCCGGGCCATGTCGCTGTGCAGGTCAAGGACCGCTGTCTCCGTCTCCTGCCGAATCTGAATCTCCAGTTTCCTGAGCCGCTCCCGGACCGCTTCCAGGGTTGCCGTTTCCTGACTTACCTTTGCGGAGACGCGCCCCCCCTCGAAAAGGGGGATCGTCAGGACGATGCCCACCGAACCCGCGTCCACCGTGGATTCGGCACCCCTTCCCCTGTCCTCAGGGCTGGGGGCGCTTTTTACGCCGTAGGCCCCCACCAGGCTGATATCGGGCAAGTACCCGGCCCGGGCCGCTTTCACCCGGAATGACTGTGCCTCCATCCTGTGGACCGCAGCCTGGTAATCGGGCCGCCGCTGCAGGGCCGTCTCGACAAGATGGTCCGTATCGACGGGACTCACGGCGAATGCAAGCTTCTCGTCAAATTGGATATTCACAGGTGCCTCTTCGAACCCCATCAGACTGAAGACGATACGTTCCCGAACGGCCAGAACATTTTTCTGCTTCAGGATATTCTGCGCCAGATTCGTGAGACGGACTTCCGTCCTGAGGATATCCACCCTTGCAGCCTTCCGGGCCTCATAGAGCTCCAAGACCCGTTTCATGTGCTGTTCCAGGGCCTGCCGTGAAAATTCAAGGGAATCAATGATCTTCTGCTGTCCAAGAATGGCATAATAGGAGGCGCTCACGGCATAGACCAGCTCTTCCCGGGTGCGAATAAACTTTTTCTTTTCCGCTTCAGAGAGCTTTTCAGCAGCGCCGGCTTCGCTGGAGATGCGCCCTCCGGAATAAAGGACCATCTTTGCGCCAACACTGCTTCTCAAAATCTGGTCATCGAATGTCCCCGGCTCGCCGTTATAACGGGCCGGGATAAGCCGCTGATCGTTCACATCATGCAGGAAGCTTCCATCGACCCTCAACCAGGGCCAAAAGGCGGCATTCGCTACATTGAGGCGGGACTCGGCCGCCGATATGTCCCACTCGCCGGCGGCGATCTCCGGGTTTTGTTCCAGGGCGATGTCAATACAGCGCTCCAGGGTGAGACGTTCGCCGTCTGAAACGCCGGGGATCGTCAGACCCTTTTGCGCCTCCCGGGCCTGAGCATTTGGCGAAGTGAGACAAAACGCGGCAACGACGCCCAGCAACACGACAAACAACTTCCTTTTAGGACAAAACGATCCCATGGTACGCTCTCTTCCTCCAATCTTTGAAAATCAGTTCAGAACAAATATTTTTAGAAGGCTTTCAAAATGAGGGGTTTTGCGGACAGCACGAAGGCCGGGGGCACCATCAGAACTGATACCTTCGCATCATCTCATTTCCTGATAGTCCCCAGATCAAGCGGCGGTGATAAAGGGGCTGGAAATAAAATAGATTTCCAGAAGCGCAATGACAGCCCCGGCCCCCTTTCGGAACCAGTTCCCGGCCCCCTGCCAGGCGCTGTTCTCCATGAGCCGCTTCACAGCGGCCGTGGAACTCCCGGCCACCACAATGGGGAGACAATGGCCGATGGCAAACAAGAGAATAAACAGGACCCCGGTGAGTATCTTCTCCTGGACCGTGACAATGGCCAGGATGGGCGCAATGAACCCGAAGGTGCAGGATCCGGAGAGGACCCCATAGGCCAGTCCCAGGGCCAGTGCCCCGCCCACGCCTCGAAGTTTGAGTCTGTAGAGGAGGCTTCCCGACATGGAGCATTTTTCAACCCCCAGCATGCCGAGCGCCACCCAGACCAGCACCAGCCCGACCAGGACCTGCCAGTAACCCCCGACGTCGCCCAGCATCCGTCCCAGAAGGGCGCAGATGATGCCGATGAGAGCAATGGTGATAAAAAGCCCCACGGTGAAGGCGATGGAATAATGGGCGGCTTGTCTCGGTTTCAGGAGTGTCTCCTGGCCACCTACATAAGCCACGATAAGGGGAATGGAGGCCAGATGGCAGGGACTGAAGATCACGCTGATCATGCCCCAGACAAAACACCCGGCGGCCGCGATGACCGTACCACCGGCGATCCATTCATTAACGGTCAGAAAAAACGATTCCAGCATAGATCCCTCCAAATGTTGTGAACGTTCGTGCAGGCCCCGATTCGATAGATGATTGGGCCTAACCGACGCCCATCTTTTTCAATTGTTCAACAATGGCCGCCTTGCTCATGAATCCGGCATGCCGGTAAACCTCCCTGCCGTTTTTATCAAAGAAGATTTGGGTGGGTATGGCGCGAATGCCAAACGCCTTCGCCTGCTCCTTGTCCTGATAGACGTCGACGAACAGGATGGCGGCCTGTCCTTCATACGTCTTCTGTAGCTCATCTATAATCGGGGCCATCATCTTGCAAGGGACACACGAGTCGGCGCCCAGATCGATCATGGTCACCATGCCTTCCGGCAGCAGATCCTTCCATGTATTTGTATCAACAACGGCAGATGCCTCGGGTCCCTCGACCCTGCAATTGCATGGAAAGAATACTGATTTCAGGATCATGACGCCGGCCATGGCCACAAAAAAGACGATGGTCCTGTGAGACTTTTTCATTATAATTTCTGTAATGTTGACGGTTCGTCGGATATGTGTTGGCAGCAGCATCCAGATTGCTGCCAGATGATGATCGACAACGAGCGAGATTAACAGATCAGCATACAGTGAAGGCAGTAAAGGGGTGGAGAGTTTAATGACAAGGGAATTTTGAGGAGGACCTCGGCTGCCTGCGAATCAGGCGAGGAGATGAGCGTTGCTGGAGTTGTTGCCGGGGCCAACAATTGGGCCATTTGTCCTTTCTCGGTTTTAAGTCGCCCGGCTGACGCATCCGCCAATAGGAATAGGGGTTGCCCTTCCCTGGCGTGGCACGGCATCATCTTGCACTGTCCGGTTGTTTCGAGGCCGATACGCTTATCAACAGGTCTGTTCTTTTGACAGGGCGTTTCCGGTGGATGCGACGCAAAGATAGTGCACACTCCGGAGGAAGCCAGGCTTAAGATGACTGCCATACAGATCAGAACTCTCAACATCCCACGATTCATAGTCGACCCTAACCTCAAAAATAGTGCTACGATACAACTATCTATACATATTCCGTATAGAAAGGGCAAGCGATTTTTCAACCTGTCTAAACTATTGGGGACGTTGTTTCAATGTTGACTTGTTTCCGGTTCCTTAAGGCCAAGTGCCCCACGAATCAGCCTGGCGGTTTCAAGCAAATCCGGATCATTCAGCACCCTCCGGACTGCCCGGCTCACCGCGGATCGATCCACTTGAAGCCGACGAGCCACCTCACTTCCGGAGAAGGATAAATCCCGGTTGGCAATATGGCTGATCACAGCGCGAGCTTGTGCCACCTTGTGGCCCTTTGCGCCACTCAGCAGTTCCTTAGTTGTCTGGACCGAAAGTTCGGTGACGTATTTTCACGCGGCCATTTTCTGGGACTGCTCCTGGCCACTTAGTTTTTCAAGTAGTGACTTGAGATCCTTGCGAGAAAACTTCCAAGCGAAAGGCTTTGCTGTTGACTCGTAAATTGACTGAAATGAAAGAATTCTCTCTTGGAGTTCATCCAAACCCTCGAAGTCGTTTGGAGTCAGGACCTTCCGCTGGAGGATTGAAAAGTAGATTTCAACTTGATTTAACCAACTTGCGTGTACCGGCGTGTGAACGAGTACTGCATTGGGATACCATTTTTTCAGCCGATCGACAGAGGTCTGTCCCCTATGGGACGACCCATTATCAGTGACCCAAAAGACGCGCTTGGCAGTCCGATAGGGCTGTTGGCTCATGACGAGGTCAACCAGTTGATGAAAGCTTTCGATTCCAGTGTTTCGGCAACAGATACCGAAGACCCTGGCCTGATGGACATCCCAAGCCGCCATATAAGCCAAGGCTCCTTTTCGTTCGTATTCGTGCTCGATGCGCCCAGAACGGCCCGG
>JAFGPH010000518.1 GCA_016926135.1 Deltaproteobacteria bacterium | reverse complement strand
CGCTCCCAGTACTCGGAGACCATGCGATGGGTGTTGAACATGGGACAGAGTTTGTGCATGGATGCCTTCATCATGGCGAGCCACCGCCTGGGAAGCCCGTCGGGTCCTCGCTCGTAAAAGATGGGGATAATGTCCTTTTCCAGGATGTCATAGAGGGCGCGGCTCTCCAGTTCGTCCTGGAACTCGTGGTCTTCGTACTCCTCTCCGTTGCCGATGGCCCAACCGAGCTCCCGTTCATAGCCCTCCTCCCACCATCCATCCAGGACACTCAGGTGGAGGGCGCCGTTGGCCACGGCCTTCATGCCGCTGGTGCCGCAGGCCTCCAGGGGTCGCCTGGGCGTGTTGAGCCAGATGTCCACGCCCTGGACCATGGTTCGGGCGATGTCGAGGTCATAGTCCTCCAGAAAGACCATGTGGCGGCGGAGGGTTTCCTTGTTCGTGGTCTGGATGATCTGTTTGATCAGCTCCTTGCCCGGCCGGTCCTGGGGGTGAGCCTTGCCTGCGAAGATGATCTGGACGGGAACCTTCTCGCTGGTCAGGATTTTTTCCAGCCGCCCGATATCCCTCAGGATCAGGTGTGCCCTCTTGTAAGGGGCAAAACGCCTGGCAAATCCGATGGTGAGGATCTCGGTGTTGAGCACCTCGTCGGCAAGGGCCAGCTCCCTGTTGGAGGCGCCCCTCTTTGCGAGCTGGGCCCTCAGTCTCATCCGGGTGAAGGCCACAAGCCGTTCCCTTCCCCGTTCGTGGGTCCTCCACAGCTCGGTGTCGGGGATCTTGTCCACCCTTTCCCATATCTTCACATTGTCCGGGTCTTCAATCCATCGCGGGCCCAGGTAGCGGTCGTAGTTCTCGGCCATGGGCTTGGAGATCCAGGAGGGGATGTGAACCCCGTTGGTGACATGTCCGAGCGGGAGGTCCGCTTCGGGGGTCTTGGGCCATATTCTCTGCCACATTTTTCTGCTGACCTGGCCGTGGAGACGGCTCACCGCATTGTTCCAGCTGGAGAGGCGGAGGGCGAGCACGGCCATGGAAAACTCCTCGTCCCTGTCCCTGGGGTCCTGCCTTCCGAACCCGAGGAGCACGGCAACGGAAATCCCCATGGACTTGGCAAAACCCTCGAAGTAGGCCCTGATGAGGTCCGGGTGAAAGGTGTCGATGCCGGCGGGCACCGGGGTGTGGGTCGTGAAGACGCTGCTGACCTTAACCAACTCCAGGGCCTCATTGAAGCTCAGTCCCCTTTCTTCCCGGAGTTGCCTGATCCGCTCGAATACGGCAAAGGCCGAGTGGCCCTCATTCATGTGGAACACCGCTGGATCAAGGCCCATGGCCCTGAGCATCTTGACCCCCCCGATCCCCAGGATCATCTCTTGGCGGATCCGCATCTCCCGGTCCCCGCCGTAGAGCTGCGAGGTGATTTCCCGGGCCGATGGGGAGTTCTCCTTCAGGTTCGTGTCCAGGAGATAGAGCCTGATCCTTCCGATATTCACTTGCCAGGCCTGGAGCTTGACCTCCTCTCCCTTCAGGTCAAGGGAGACCTGGACGGTTTCCCCCCGCTTGTCGCGAACTAGGCTCATAGGCATGGTGTTGAACTGGTTCATGGGGTAGCTCTCCATCTGCCAGCCGTCCTGGATCAGGTACTGCCTGAAGTACCCCTTCTGATAGGCCAGGGAGACGCCGACGACAGGCAGTCTGAGGTCGCTGGCGGATTTCAGGTGATCCCCTGCCAGCATGCCCAGGCCCCCCGAATAGATGGGAAGGCAGTCCGCCACCCCGCACTCGGCGGTGAAGTAGGCCACCTGAAAGGGCTGCCCTGTGCCTCCGAAAAGCCCGGGGTCCGGTTTTTCAGAGATGTAGCGGTCGAACTCCTGTTTGACCCGATCGAGATGGGCGCAGAAGCCCTCGTCCGTGGCCAGGCCGTTCAGCTCGCTCTGTCTGAGGCGGCCGATGAACTCCACCGGATTCTCCCTCGTCTCCTCCCAGAGATCGGGGTTGATTCTACGGAAAAGGCTTTCTGCGTCCGGGTTCCACACGAACCAGAGGTTGAAGGAGAGTTCGCTCAGGGATTTGAGCGACACGGGGATCTTGGGTTTCACGTCCAGGGTCTTGATGGGCACAGTCATGGCTTCCTCTCGAAACTGAAGGTGATCTGAGTGGGATCGATGTTGACGACATAGACCCGGTCGCTGGGTAGCCGGATCTGTTCCCTCGTGATGGGGAAGGCCTTCCTGCCCGGGGCGGCTGTGGACAGGTCCACACCCACCTGAACATTCTTGGCGCTGAGGGTGCTCGCATCCTTACGCAGCCCCCGCACCTTGACCCGCACCTTTGGGTTTTGAGGCTCCAGGAGGGTGATCCGGGCGGGAAGGTTCCTTCCTTCCAGGGGCAGGGTCAAGGTGACCTCGAAATCCTGCTGCCCTGCGAGCATCAGCCAGAGGACAATGACCAGGAAGAGGGAGCCTGCCTTTGCCTTCCCCTGGTAGAGGATGAGGGATTGAATCCTGTCCCAGGGCGTAGTCCTGGGTGGGGCAAGGGGTTTGACCGAGTCCTGGATATACCGGGAGATCTCTTCGGGTGATCTGGCCACAACCCCCTGGCCTCCGCTCACCACGGTGACCTCTCCCCGTTCTTCTGAAACCACCACGACCAGGGCGTCGCAGCGCTCGCTCAGGCCTGCGGCGGCCCGGTGCCGGGTGCCCCACTCCGTGGGAAGGCTCTCGTTCGAGCTGAGGGGCAGATAGGAGGCCACCAGCGTGATACGGCCGTCTCTCAGCACCGTGGCCCCGTCGTGGAGGGGGGACTGCTTCTGGAAGATGCTCATGAGAAACTCGGGGCTCAAGGACCCCTCGATCGACTGCGCCGCGGTGATCCACTCGTCCACCCTGTCGGTGCGTTCAATGATGAGGAGGGCCCCAATGCGCTTTTTTGCCATCGCGAAGGCGGTCTCGGCCAGGACCTGAATCCATTTGCCGGGCTGGGCATGCTTGCGAAGCCCCAGGGCCTGAAGGGGGTTCACCCTTTCCAGGGCCTGCCGGATCTCGGATTGGAAGAGAATGATGAGCAGGATCACCAGGACCTGCCACAGGATCTGGAAGACCCAGGTGGTCAGGAAAAGGCCCCATGTGCGGGCCACCGTGAAGATGACCCCCAGCACGAGCAGACCCACCAAGGCCTTGAAGGCCTTGGTTCCCCTGAACCAGAGGTAGAGATGGTAGGCCACCACCGAAAGGAAGAGGATGTCCAGGACATCCTGGAATCGAAGGTCGGCTAT
>JAFGPH010000517.1 GCA_016926135.1 Deltaproteobacteria bacterium | reverse complement strand
TTCGGGCTTGCAATCCAATGAGGGTCATGGGTGCTCAATGGTATGTGCCGTATTCCCTGGTCACCCTTTCCATCACCCTCACATTCTCCGGTCTTGCCTCTTCCGGTATTCCTGCCGCCCCATCCATGATGAAGCCGCCGTTCTTACCGACCCTATCGATGAGTTCCTTGCAATAGTCCTCAACCTGTTGAGGAGACCCCGTGACGAGCAACGAGGCGGGCACGTTCCCTCTGAGGCAGACCGTATCACCGAGCACTTCTTTCGCCCTGAACAGATCGGTTTGTTCGAACCAGTAAATGGCCTTTCCCTTCGGGACATCCCCAATGACCTCCAAGCGCGAGACGCAGTTCCCCTCCCAAAGGGGACAAGGGACAAGTTCTTCGCGGATCAACCCCATCATGAGCTCCCGCAGGCCCGGCCAATAAAATCGCTCAAACTGTTTCGGGGACATAAAGCCGTCTATGCCCTTGTGAAGGGGAATGAAGACATAGGGGGATCCGGTCATTTTTGTGGCGGCGACCGTTGATTCCACCAACTTCGGCAGGATCAGCTCGACTACCCTCAAAATTTTCTCCGGATGTCTGTACAGATCCAGCATCACGCCTCGGGTTCCCCGGAAATGATTGCCCCAGAAATCAAAGGGGGAAAATACTGCCCCGCCGAACATGAGAGGAAACCCCAGGTCTTTCATTTCCTGACCGAACTCGACCGTCTTCCTGAGCATTCTTTGGGCTTCCTCCCCAGCCTTCAACAAGGTTTTCAGGACGCCGGCGACTTCCGGCAGGCCAAAGATTGCAACGCTTCGAGCGAGTCGAAGATAATATTGGGAAGATAGGTCAGGCAGCATCCGGAGGGGTGACAGTGCGCCGCAGATCCGAGGCAGGTATTTTCGCAACATGAAGTCGGTGGGGTCCGAGAGAAAGGCCTGGTATTCATCCACTTGGAGGTACTCGCCCTCGACGTATTGAAAAGGGGTGTTTTCTGAGACGCCGTGGCCGGGCCACTTGACCTGCCTGTAATCGAGGATCTCCAGGACCGGGCCGAAGACCTGCAGCGGGATCGGATTCACCCCCATATCCGGTTCAAAGTCTATCATGAACTTCTTCGCTGCGGCTTTTGCCTTGTCATAGTCATACATGAATTCCTGAAGAGTCATCCCCGAATACCTTGCCGGAAACAAATGGGGAAACGGAACGAATGGGACCTTGTCCGGTTCTTCGAGGTGAACCGCTGCCTCAACCCTTTTGGCTCTTTCCTTCAAAACTTCTTCCGGTGGTCTATCCATTGGCACTCTCCTTCGACCCGCTCGCGCAAGCCTACTTCATGACCCTTGGAAGCCATAGAGAAAGCACGGGAAAGACGAGCAGGAGGGTTAGGCGGACAACGTCCGCATACAGGAAGGGGAGAATCCCCCTGAAGATGGTTGACAAAGGGTAATGGGTGGCCACGCTGTGGAGGACGAATACATTCATCCCTATGGGCGGGGTGATCAATCCGACTTCGACGACGATCAGGTTGATGATGCCCCACCAAACCGGGGAGTAGCCCATGCCGACGATCACTGGGAGAACGAAAGGAAGCGTGATGACCATGGCGGCGATCGTGTCGAATATGCTGCCCAGGACGAGGTAGGCAAGCAGCAGCACCACAAATACCAGGACCGTCGGCCAGCCCGATCCCATGATAGTGGTGGCCAGAAGGTCCGGCATGTGCGTCACTACAATGAAGTAGTTCAGAACGCTGGCCCCTATGATGACCACATAGATCATTGCGCTGGTCGTTGCGGTATCGGCTAGCGTCTGCCAGAATGTGTTCATGGTCATCCTTCGGCGGAACACGGCGAATAGAAAGGCAAGGATCGCGCCTAGGGCGGCCGCCTCCGTCACCGTGAATACCCCACCGTAAATCCCTCCTCCTATGGCGAGAAGCAGAAGGATCGCACCCCAACTCCTGACAGCGGTGGCGAGAATCTCGGATCTTCGCACTTTCTCACCCGCCGGGCCGATTCCCGGACAAACCCTCACTTGGATTGTGATCGTCAGGATATACAAAAGAATCGTCAAGGCCGCGGGAATGAGTGCGGCAATGAAGAGTTCGATGATGTACTGCTCAGCGAGGATGGCGTAGACGACCAGGATGATGGAGGGGGGAACGATGGAACCCAGGTTTCCGCCTGCAGCAATGCAGCCGGTAGCCAGGGTAGGAGCATATCCCCTTTTCAGCATCTCAGGCAGCGCCACTCGACCGAAGGTGGCGGTCGTGGCGTAGGAAGACCCGCACACGGCGCCGAACAGGCCGCATCCGCCCACCGTCGCCATGGCAAGGCCCCCGTTGTAGCGGCCCAAAAGCGCATGCGCGAGATTGTACATGTCCGCTGAGATGCCCCCGGCGCTGGCAAAATTACCCATCAGGATGAAGAGGGGTACCACAGCGATGTCCAGGCTGGAGAGATTCGACACCGTTTCCGAAGAAAGGAGGGAGAAGGAGGCATTGAAAGAGGTCATCAATCCGTAGCCGACCACACCGGCGGCCGCCATGGACAGCCCGATGGGGACGTGGAGGAGGATGAGTCCGAACATACCGGCAATTCCGAGGGCTGCTGCAAGGATTGGATCCATCAAGACTCCTTCTCTTTCGAGTTGTCTGCCTTGGACACCCCGCTCTCCTGATCAGGCCCCCCTTTTCGAGATATGGCTGACTTGACTTGCCTGTAGAAAATGAAGATCTGTACCGGAATGCACAAAATCATCATCGCCGTTGCGGCTCCGTACCAGGGTGCGGTGGACAGGCCGCTCACCAGGGTGGTTTCGCGGTTGGTTGCGACCTTCCCCGTGTACTCCCACAGTTTCCAAACGAGCAGGAAGAAGATGGCCAGGGCGATCAGAGAGCCGAAGGCCTCCAGGGTCGCGTACAGGCGCGGGCCTCCCAAAATGCCCACCATGCGGACCGTTACGTTCTTCCTCTCCGCAAAGAGCAGCGGGAAACAGGATGCGATCGCCACAGTGACCACCAGAGTGGATACATCGGCGATCCCGGGGACCGAAACCCTGAAGAGCCATCGAAGGAGCACCTCCCCTACAATCATGGCAGCGATGACCAGAAGACCGAGCAGGCCGATCAGGGAAATCACCCGGGTCATGTGCGTGACCCTGGCTTCAAGCGTTGACTGCCAAGCCATAAACCTCACCCATCATTTCCCGGACCGAATCCGGGCGAGTTCCTCGTACAGGACTTTGAGCCATTTTTCGTTTTCCGGGCTTGCCTTTTTCCACTTTTCGATCACGGGTTGAACCGCCCCCTGCCACTTGCCCAGATCTCCCCCCTTGGGTTCATAAACCGTCATGTTCGGATCTTTCTTGAATTCCGCCATTGTCTTTTCATCCGGAGGCCCCATAGTTTCGGCCGCATACTTCGCAAGCCACTCCCCTCGGCGTTGATCCAGGGTAGCCTTGGCGGCAGGGGGAAGATCTTGATACTTTTTCTTGTTCATCACGAGCAGCATTCCAAAGTTGCCAATCGGCAACTCGAGTGCATGTTTGGCCACCTCGTTGGCCTTGGTCATCTTCGCGACAAACGGAGATGCAATCGTCGAATCGATGAGACCGCGGCTGAGGCTTTCCGTCGTCTGGGTGAACTCCATGGCAATGGGGGTCATCCCGAGTTGAGTCATGAGGTCCGACTGAAACTTCGATCCGCTTCTCCCCTTGTGGCCCTTCATATCCTCGGGCAGTTTCGCAGGGAATGTATTGAAGAAATAGAAAGGCGAAGTCCCAAAGAGGGTCAGCACCAGGTAGTTCTCCAAACCCTTGAACAGCCCCCTGTCGAGCATGCGCTGAGCCGAGACCGCAGCCTCATGATAGGTTTTTGCCGTGAACGGGACATTGAACAAATCGGCCCAGGGGAAACGGTCTCCGAAGTACGCCGGGTAGATGAAGGCGATATCGAACACCCCCGCATCTACCTGCTCGAAATATTGTTTGACGTTCCGGCCCAAGACCCCCCCAGGATAGACTTCGATCTCGAGCGCTCCCTGCGACTCCTTCTTGACAATCTCGACCCAGGGTTTGAGGAAATTAACGACTGGAGGTCCTGAAGGCGGCACCACGGTAGACAACTTCAGTTTTACCGGTTGGGCACTGCCCTGGCTCACGGAAAAAATCAGAAATACAGACACCATCCCCATCATCAGCTTTTTCATCTCTTTTCCTCCTTTCTTCTCTCATTCCTTTCCCTGCGTTGGCAACTCCATGGAAAACTTCCGGTCCCTGTGACCCGTTCCATCTTCCGGGGGATCCGGCGGGCGGCCGGAAAACCCCCGTCCGACACCCACCTCCCTAAGGTTTGACCCTATATCGATCTATCGGCAGGGCCTCGGTGGAAAAAACCATCTTCCCATTCTCCTGTTTCATGGTGATCCACTTCAGCCAATTTTCATCGTCGCGCTGGGGATAATCTTCCCTGAAGTGCCACCCCCTGCTTTCCGTTCTCAACAAGGCCGCCTTGAAGTACATCTCGGCACACAGGACCATGTTCCTCGCCTCATTGCAGTTCGAAAGCCCGTGATAGTCTTTGGCCCATAACTCGGATAATCTGACCCGGACTTCACCGATTCTGGACAGCGCCTCTTCCAGCCGGTTTTTGCTCTTGCGTATGCTGTATTTGATCGGACTGATCACGTCCCGCACGGCATCGACGGCCTGCAACGGCAAATACCCTTTGTCACGTCGCATCGGGGCAAACAGGCTTTCCTTGAGTTGCTTGACCTCCACAGGATCGACGTGAGGCGGCGGTGTCTCGGAGGCAGAACGGGCGGCCGATGGCCCTCCTCTCAATGCACTCAAGATGGCATTCATCAGGCCCGACCCCCTGATCCGGCCGGGGGGACCCGGTACCGCCCCCGCCCACGCGGAGCCCGCATAGCTGGTATCGCCGATGGCCCAAAGTCCATTCAGGCTGGTTCTCATGTCATGGTCGACCCTCACAGGCGAAAGCTCACCGATGAAGCCCGGGATCGCCTCCGGTCTCGGGGAGGGATCGGACCCATACCTTTGTTCCTTTTCACTCAGGCGGCGCCAAAACGCATTAGCGGTCGGGCGCTTCCACCGTTTGAACTGCAAAGCGAAAAGCCGCGCGACGTGCATTTCCGACGGATCGAAACATACAGGTCCCTTGCCTTCCATGACTTCCTTCTCCATGCCCATGAGCGACGCGATGGAGATATCGGGTTCCGGTGGACCCGGCAAGTATCGTTCGCACAGGCGCTCACCGGCCGCATTGCAAATGGCGTAATCGGCCCCAATGATGGGGGACAAACTCCCCTTCAAGAGGATATTGTAGAAATTGCCGAATTCGGCGTTCCGCATCTCTGCCCCGGCACGATAGGCCGCAGCGATACCGTCTCCGCGCCCGCAAGACCACATCGGCATGACCCTGTAGTTGCAGCTCCCATTTGCAAGCACCGTCGCCTTCGCCTGGATCACGTAGAAGCGCCCGCTGATGACATGAAAGCCGACGGCCCCCACAACCCGCTCATCCTGCTTAAGGAGATCGACGACCTGGACCTTGTTCACGATCTTCACTCCCCTTTTGCGCGCCGTCTTTCGCATCACGTTGAGCATATCCAGGTCAACAGCGGCGAGCGACCATGGGCCGAAAGGGCGGAACGTATCCAGACTTCCATCCTCATTCCGCACAATTTTCGCTCCCCAACTCTCGATCTGTTCAATCGCGCTGAGCGTTTCGCGGGCCATGGCGTAGAGCAGTTCCTGGTCATTGAGAAAGTCCCCGATGACCCGAACGTGATAATCCACAAATTTTTCCAGGTCGTCTTCCGCGGTCAGCACCCACAGAATCCCTCCTCCCTTCGGCGCCTTCCCTGCCCAACCGGCAGTCGCCTTTTCCACGATGAGGACGTCAACCGGATGCTCTTTGGCCTTGATCGCTGAAACGATACCGCCGATCCCGCCCCCGATGATCAGCAGGTCGGTGGAAATGACTTCTCCCAGATGTTGCAGGTTCACGATCTGTCTCTCCCTCCCTTCTTCCTCAAGGGGCATGAAAAGCCCCGGGAATCAGTAGTGCGCCGGAAATCTGCCCGGCAGGGTGGGCACCACTTGAATACACGCTTCGGGACAGGCTATTTCACAAGCATTACAGGCGACACAGTCCTCCGGATAAGCGACCCTTGGCTTCTTCTGTCGATCGTCCCACCGGATCACATCTACAAAACAGGCGTCCACACACTTCCTGCAACCCTTGCACAGGGCCAGGTCCATCATTACGGCGTTCACAGATTGTCTCCTCTTTCCTAAATCCCAAAGGGATCCCATTCTCAGCCAAGGCCTTCTACTGAAGCTTCCGACCTCAAGAGTTTCTTGTCGACCTTGCCTGCGGATGTCGTGGGGAGAGATTCCACAAACCGAATCTCACGGGGGCATTTGAAGTCCGCCAGTCTCTCACGGCAGAAAGACATGGCCTCTTCCGCATCAAGTTGCTTTGCATCCCAAAGAACAACGAATGCCACAATGTCCTCGCCGAGTTTCGGGTGGGGCCTTCCAACTACCGCGCACTGTTTCACCCAGGGATGCTCCAGGAGTACATTCTCCACCTCCACAGCGTATACGTTGTATCCGCCCCGGATGATCATGTCCTTCTTGCGCCCCTTGAAGTAGAAGAAACCATCAGCGTCGTAACATCCCAGGTCGCCGGTGTGGAGCCAGCCGTTTCTGAGCGTTTCTTGTGTGGCTCGTGGATTCTTGTAGTATCCTTTCATCACATTCGGCCCTCGCAGGAGGATCTCCCCGATTTCGCCGGTGCCCACATCACGACCCTTTTCGCTCACGATCCGAATCTCTTGGTCGGGAGTCCAGGGAAGCCCTATGGAGGTCAACCTCTTCTGGCCGGGAAATATCTCCAGGAACGTCCCCCCCGGGCCTGCCTCCGTCAGGGCATAGACATTGCAGAGTTTCACCGAAGGCCAGGCGCGAATCATCCTCGGGATTTCTTTCTCGGGCATCTCGAAACCGCCGAAGCTGATGAACCTGAGGGAAGAGGTGTCGAATTCCTTGAACCTCGGATGTTCCAGCATGAAGAGAAACAGAGACGGAACGCCCGCATAATGGGTGGTCCTTTCCCTCTCGATCATCTCCAGACTTCGGATCACATCAAATCCGGGTTCCAGGATCTCCAAAAACCCGTAATACAGCCAGCTCATCGTGAGCGTGCCGCCCCCCGTGGAGGAAGAGAAGGGGGCGGCATTCTGCATGCGGAGACAATGATAATGATTCCGGTGAAAGCTGTTGACGATGCCCCCCATTTTCCCGTTGGCCACCTTGTTTGCATGGGTGAAAACCACTCCCTTGGGCTGGCCAGTTGTCCCGGAAGTGTAAAGGATGTCCGCTTCATCGGCGGGATGAATCTCCACCTCCGGAGGTTTTCCGCGACCCTGGAGGAGCTTCGAAAAGGGCAGCATGGCGCTCGGTAAGGGCTCGCCTTCCCTCTCGATGCACATGCACCCTTTCAGGGTTGAGGGTTTTCCCTTGAGGTGATGATAAACGGGCTCGTTTTCCGCGCCCATGATGAGGAGTTCGCTTTCGGAATGGCGAACAATGTATTCCACCTCTCTGGCAGCGAGGCGGGCATTGATGGGGACAAAGACAGCGCCGATCTTGTGCACACCCAGGCAGCAGTAAAAGCATTCGGCGCTGTTATTCTGCAGCAGGGCCACCCTTTGGCCTTTTCGAACGCCAAGATCCCATAGACCCGCAGCAACTCGGTCACTGGTGTCGTCGAGGTCTCTCCAGGTGTGTCTTACCCATTGCCCTGTCCGATAGAGTACCGAGATCAAGGCTTCCCGATCCGGGAAATCGAGGAGGTTTCGGCTCAGCATCTCCGGTATGGTTTGCGGCTCTCTCATTGCTTGCGGCTTCCTAATCCTTGGTTCCGTTCAAGCTCCAAGCCGATTCACACGGCGCCCTTGATCATCTCACGGAGTTTTGACTTGTTGATCTTTCCTGTCTGGGTTTTGGGCAGATCGTGGACAAACTTGATTTTGGATGGGCACTTGAACCCCGCGACCCTGGACTTCACACAGGATAGCAACTCTTCCTCGGAAACCCCGTGACCGGGCGTGAGCACCGCGAAGGCCATCACATCTTCTCCGTACTTCTCATGGGGGACACCGACGACGGAAACATCCTGAACGGCCGGATGCTCCTTGATATACCCCTCGATCTCCGCAGGATAGATATTCGTACCTCCCTTGATGATCAGGTCCTTGATGCGATCCGTCACAAAAAGATACCCGTCTTTGTCCAGGTACCCTACATCTCCCGTATGGAGCCATCCGTCCTGCAGGCTCTGACGAGTCTCCTCATGCCTCTTGTAGTACCCTTTCATCACATTGGGTCCGCGAACGAGGATCTCTCCCTTTTCATACGGAGGAAGCTCTCTTCCCCCGGGGTCGGAAATTCTCACCTCCACCCCCGGAAAGGGCATCCCTGAGGAGCCTCCCCTATAGGGAGCGCTCGGTCTGGTGATGGTGACGCCGGGAGAGGCTTCTGTCAGCGCGTAACACACCATCAATTCGCATTTGAGTTTTCGGGTAATGCTCCTGTGAAGTTCCTCGGGGACAGGCGCCGCACCGACATAACAGCGTTCCAGCGAACTCAAATCGTACTTGTCCGCAGCGGGGTGGGTTAGAAGGGTGCTGTACATGGTCGGAACGCCGAAGAACTGGTTGACCTTGTATCTCTCGATGAGGCGAAAGACCTCTTCTGGATCAAACCAGCGCATGAGCACATCAAACCCTTCCCTGAAGGTGCAAAGGGTCTTCACGTTGATGATCGCTATGCCGAAACTGTGCGCCAGGGGAAGGCAGTTTAGGGTGACAGGACCTTTTTGCCATTCCCAGGCCTCCCACGCCCCGAGGGCTTCACTTCGAAGGTTGTGGTGGGTCAGCATCACTCCCTTCGGCTTGCCGGTGGTTCCGGAGGTGTAGATAATGAGGGCTGTCTCATCCTTGGCCACCTCCTCGATGCGTTCATCAGGGGGGTTTTGACAGAGGAGAGCATGAAATCCGGTTTGGATCCCCCTTCGCGTTCCTTCCAGAACGATTTGCTCGTGGAGGGTCTCGATCCCGGCTTTCGCAGCCGTGATCAGGTCCAGGTGAGTCTCGTCGGTAATGACGGTTCCGGCCTCGCTATCCTGCAGGATGTGCCGAGCCTCCTCCAGTCCGCAGCGGGACATGATGGGTACCGCCACGGCCCCTACCCTCCAAATCGCCTGGTAAGCAAGGATCACCTCCGTGCAGTTCGGCAGGAAAACCGCAACGTGGTCTCCTTTTCCGATTCCCAGCGAGCGGAGACCTGCGGCCAATCTGCAGCTCATCTCATGGATTCTAAGGTTGGTGAACCTCTCCTCCTCATAGATCAGCGATAGCTTTTCGCCTGCCAGATCTATATTTCGGTTCAGAAATCCCGCGATGTTCATGGAAACCCTCTGCTGTGGCCGGGTTCAGTTCGGGATTGGTAGCCTACGCGGTGGTCATTGGGGACCTCACGTCCCGTTGCGGGTCGCCGACTTTTCCGGCATACAGGTCTGGAAGCAGGTCCCCAAGATACCCCATTTCCTCGATGCAGTGGGTCATGACACCCCTGGCGAAGGGTTCGTCGGCATACAAGAGCCAGAATCGGCTCCTCATTTCACAGCCGAAGTCGGTATCCCGGACAAGATGGATGAGCGTCCCCAGGTGGAAATCCTTTTGCATCAAACCGATGCGGCCGCAGATCGCGGCTCCGACCCGGGCTTCCTCAAACCGGCAAGTGTCCAGCAAAAGAGAGGGTTCCTGAAAGGTGATTTTCAATTGGCAGAGGGTTCCGCCTACATATTCGCGGACGAGATGGCTGGCACCGATGTAATGGCCGGGTCTCCAATGCTCGTCCCACTCACCGGAAACATGTTGATGGGGGTGCCACTGTCTGTACTTCTCGGTATCTCCGGCATAGCCGAACCACCAGTCGATCATTTTCCCCTTGCAGCGGGGCAACCGGGTCAGCACAGCTACAAGAATTTGCCCGCTCGGCAATCGCGTGAAGCCGGTTTCCAAAGGAAGGTAACCCGGCTGAAGCAACTGATCAGCGTCTTCAAGGATCATGTTGTTGACTCCCTCCTGCGTCGGCTTTCAAGGTGGGGCTTTCACCGGTCTCCCTCTGCCTTGCGCCTGAAAAGGATGGGACGATATGCTCTGGACCGTCTTCTCCAACTCAGGCACGATCGGAGACTTTGGAATGCATTTAATTCTGGAGGAAGGGCCTACCACGGAGACGGCTCCAACGGGCTTCCCCCCACCCTTGATGATCGGCATCGCGATGGCGTTGATCCCCAGTTCCAACTCCTCGCGTGCGTAGGCGATCCCGCTCTTTCTGATCTTGGCCAACTCCGCTTTGAGGGTCTGAGGGTCCGTTATGGTCTTGGGAGTGAAGGCACCCATTTTTTTGTTGAGAAATCGGTTGATCGTATCCGGATCGGAGAAAGCAATGATGGCTTTGCACCCCGCCGCCGCATGGGTGGGAAGGCGGGTTCCGATGGTAGCCCGGATACTGAGGGTCTGTTTCCCCTGCGCTACATAGGCCGCCAACCCGTGCATACCCGTGATGGCCTCCAGGACTACCGTCTCCCTCACTCTCTCGCAGAGTTCATTGAGATGAGGGATGGAAACCTGGAGCAGGTTATCGCTGAGAGACTCGATCACGGATTTCCCCAGAGCCAGGACCAGAGGACCAAGTGCAAATTTTCTTGTTGTCGGATTCTGCTGGAGAAAGCGTTTCTTCGCGAGCACCTGAAGAATTCGGTTCACCGTTGCGACGTGAAAACCTGTGCTGCGGCTGATTTCGACGGTTCCCATTTCGGAACGGGCGGGCAGGAAGGCTACCAGAACGTCCAGGGCCTTTTCGATCGCGGTGGGTTTCGTTCGAAGGTCTGCCATTATTCTCACCATGTGTGAATGCTTTTTACAAGATGAGAATATTCTAGATGCCCCGCTGTTGTCAAGCCCTTTTGGGCGGGCTTTGTTGCCGCCCCACGCACGGGCACCCGGCGGGGAGCGCAGGTTGGCCAATTCAAGCTGGCGAACCGGGAAACCCTCTTCCTGGAGGAGGTGAACGGCCTCCCGCTCGACCTCCGGGCCAAGCTGCTGCGAGTCCTGCAGCAGAATGAAATCCTGCGACTGGGGGACACCCGTCCCATCGAGATCGACGTGAGGGTGCTCACGGCCAGCAACTGCGACCTGATGGCGGAGGTGGAGAACGCAAGAGGAGGGAATTCGCCCTGGCTTGGAAAGGATGAGAGACCCACAAGTGCCCGCTTGCCAGCAGAGGGTTTTTTTGAGAGGATCCGGAAATCGTGAAGGACGGCAACTTATCAACCTC
>JAFGPH010000516.1 GCA_016926135.1 Deltaproteobacteria bacterium | reverse complement strand
GTGGTATACCAAATATCAGACTTTGCAATGTCATTGTCAAGAAGAAAATGGTTGTGATAGCAGAATCAAAATGTCAGTGCTACCCCAGTGCTGTTCACTCCAGCCTTGATCGCGAGAAATCCTCCCACCCCGTTGACAAAGGGGGAGAGGATTTGGGCTGTTCGAGATGGCTTTAGGTGAACAGTCTTGCGAAAAAGGCCGGAATTGACAACCGGGGGCCTTTGCGAGAAGATCGCTTATGTCATTCCATGTAAGGGGGGAGGATGGAATGCTTGAAGGATTTGTGCCTTTTCCCGATGCGTATGTCAAACGGTATCAAGAGAAGGGCTATTGGGTCGATAAGACCCTGGGCGAGGAGTTCGACGATTTCACGGCAAAATACGCCGAACGCGTCGCCCTTGCCTGCAGGGGACAGGTCGTCACCTACAAGGAGTTGGCGGAGCGCGTAACCCGCCTCGCCCTTCATTTCATCGCGCTTGGCTTGAGGCCCTATGACCGGATGATCCTGCAGTTGCCCAATGAGGTGGAATTCGTCTACTGCTATTTCGCAGCCGTCAAAGTGGGCATCATTCCCATCTGTTCCCTGCCGGCCCATCAGGACGCAGAAGTCTCTTTCTTCGCTCAATTCACCAAGGCAAGGGCGCATGCCATTCCCTCACATTACAAGAACTTTTCCCATCAGGAGATGTCCAGGCGGATTCGAGAAAGAGAGCCCAGCCTCGCATTCACCTTCGTTTCCGGCGATCCGGTGCATGGGGACTTCATCTCGATCTCCAGGCTTCTTCAGGACAGGATCGAAGATCGGGTCCCGCCGGAAACCCTCGGCCCGTACCGCCCCGACCCGTTGCAGCCCGCTGTTTTCCAGCTTTCCGGAGGGACAACGGGGGTTCCGAAGATCATCCCCAGGACCCATAACGATTATGCGCTCAATTTCAAACGGGCCGCGGAAATCACGAATGTCACCATGAACTCGGTCATGGGAATCGCCATTCCGATCAGCCACAATTTCGCCCTGTGCTGTCCGGGACTCTCCGGTGCGCTGTACAACGGCGGGAAAGTGGTCCTCATCCCTTCCACCGGCACGGAAGAGGTTCTGGAGGCCATTCAGGGTCAGAAGATCACGATCATGCCCACACCCCCGGCGCTGTTGATCCGGTGGATGGAGTCGGAGGCGTTGTCCCGGTATGACATCCGTTCCCTCGAAACGGTGCTGGCCGGCGGTGCAAGATTGAATCCCGAGGTGGCCGGGAGGGTAAAGCCCGTCCTTGGATGCTCGTATCACCAGAATCTCGGAATGGGCGAAGGCATGCTGTTCTGGTCTCGGAGGGGAGACCCCGAGGATCTTCTTCTGAACACCCAGGGCGCGCCCATGGTGGAGGATGACGAGATCAGGATCGTCGATGAGAACGATAGGGAGGTCCCGCCGGGGGAGGTCGGCGAACTCCTGGTTCGAGGCCCCTATACGATTCGAGGCTATTACAACTCGCCTGAATACAACAAGAAGGCGTTTACCTCGGACGGTTTCTACCGGACCGGCGATCTGGCGCGAATTTACAGGGACCGTTATGTAACGGTTGAGGGTCGAATCAAGGACACCATCAACAGGGGGGCGGAAAAGATCAGCGCCGAGGAGATCGAAAACCACATCCTGGCCCATCCCCTGGTGGAGAATTGCGCCCTCGTCGCCATGCCCGACCCCGTCCTGGGGGAGAGGGGGTGCGTCTTCGTGGTGACCAAGGGAAATCAGCCTTTGTCGCTGGGAGATCTGATTGAGTTCCTGAGAGAGCAAAGGCATATCGCCGTCTTCAAACTGCCGGAGAGGCTGGAGATGGTGACGGAGCTGCCCATGACGAAGGTCGGCAAAGTGGACAAGAAGGAACTCCGGAGAACGATCGTGGAAACAATGCAGAAGGAGGCATGAGTGCCACCCGGGTCGTGCAGTCCGTTCATACCAGCGGAGCCTGCAACCGTAACGGATCGCCGACATCCCGGAAGAGGAGATCCCCTTTGCCCAAAAGGTTTTCGGCGCCGGTCTGCCCCAGCAGCATTTTGGATTCCTCCCCTTTTACCATCATGAGCCCGACCCGGGCCGGGATGTTGGCATCGAGGGCCCCTTTGATGACCTCGCGGCTGGGTTGCCGGGTGGCCAGGATGAGGTGGATTCCCGCAGCCCTGGCCTTGGCACCCAGAAGACTGATCTGGACTTCGGTCTCTTTTCTGCGCTTCAGATCGCCCGATATCAATGAGAAGGGCATCCAGTTCCCTGGCGGGTATTCGAAGGGATTTGGGCAGTTCCTTCCTGATTTGCCTCACCGATCTGGGCGCATGGAACTCCCGCAGGACCGCCTTGATAGCCTATCGATTGTCGCCTTTCATGGTTCTACCTCCGGTTGAACTGCGTGATCTGAACCCCCTCGTAGTAGGCCAGGATCAGACCCGCGATCAGGATGGGGAGGAAATTGACGGCATGCACCGCGGTCCCGAAGGAAAGGGCCGGGCCGGCCGGCACCCCGAACATCGCCATCGCAACCTGGCACAGGTAGTGATACGTCCCCACGTAACCGGGTGAGGAAGGGATAACAATCGCCAGGGTGGTGACCACCAGGGGAATCAATCCCGCGAACCAGGGGAGTTGATAGATCTCAAAGAAATCAAAAGCATGCAGGGTCAGATGAAAGATCAGACCATACAGCACCCATATCCCGATGGAGAGGAGGATGACGATTGCGTAATCCGGCCCCGACCGGAGGGGAACAATCCCGGCGATAAATTTTTCCAAGAAATCCAAGACTTTTTTATGCACCTGGGGAGGAAGGGGCCGCAGGATCACCCCTATGAAAGGCTGAATCCTGGGGTAGGCCGCCTTCAGCAGGATCAGAAAAAAGAGCAGTGCGACAGCTCCTGCCAGCATGAGGTATCCAGCGTTCTTCATCCATCCCGGGAAGGGGTACAGGAGGATGCTCAGCACCATGATGCCCATGAGGGCGAACACATCCAAAATGCGCTCCACCACGATGGTGGCCAGGGCGGAAGATGCGGAGACACCCCGTTTTCTGCCCAGCACATAGGCCCGCACGATTTCGCCCAGATGGGCCGGCATCACCACATTGGCCATGTACCCGATGATGAGAGATACGAAGAGGCTCCGGATATCGACCTCTTTGATGGGAGCCATCAAATATTTCCACCGCAGGGCCCGCAGGATATGACTGAAGAAAATAATCACCAGGGTGCCCAGGAGGTAGCCGTAGTGTGCAGAGAGAAATGCCTCTCCCATCTGGCTGAAATCCACATTTCGAAGAGCCAGATAGAGAAAGCCGGCCCCCACGAGGCAGCCGACGATCAATTTCGTCCCGGTCTTCCCCAGCCCCATCCCTGATCCAGTCCCCGGCATGCGTCAAAAAGTCCATCCATGCATATCCCAAGAGGGCATCGATCTGCAACTGATTCCCTGATTCCTCCGCTTTTGCCTGAATCCTGGGGCCGGGCTTGAGTCCTTGGGAAGCGTGCTTAACTTGTTCCCATGCCGAAGAAAGCCGTTTCCGGACGCCGATCGAAAGGCCCGACTTGCCCGGGGGGTAATGTCATTTCGAAGGAGCGGAGAGCAACCGCACATGAATCTCGATGAAATCCGCATGAGCCCTGCGATCGTGAACGACATCAACTGGGAAATGACCCCGGAAGAAGCCGTGACCCTCTATCTGGAGTGGGGGAACAACTGGACACACGGAAAGCACCTGGTTCGATCCAAAAAAGACGTGTCGCTCTATTTCGTGGTTAATACCTGGGACGCCCCCCCCGTCGTCTACCTGATCCGCAGGAACTCCGATGAGGCGGTGGAACTGGGCAAGATAGAGATTCCCGCACCACTGAGCTCTCGTTTTCTGGAGCAGGTCGCACACAGGAAAGGGGTCTATGCGATCAGCCCTGAGATCCGGGCATGGCTGGAAGAGGCCCTTCAAGGTCCATCGGCGCCGAAGTCCCTTTGAGAGTCACCTCACAGGAGCCCTCGGAAAGGAGAGAGATCGATTATGGTTCGAGCCAAACTCTGGTTTCGCTGTGCTGCCATGCACGACCCCGTCACCCCGGTGATCGTGAAACCTGCCGTTATCGGGTGGGATGCGAAAAAGAGGCAGGTGGACCTAACCATTGAGCGGGCCTTCAAAGGGGATGAGCTGGTGATGCGCATGAAGGGATGGGTGACTGCGGATGTGAAACAGGCGGTTGAAGCGGTAGAGAGGCATGGTCATCTCAAGGTCCTGGACGAGCGTGACCTGGTGGTCGAGCTCGAATCCGAGAAGAATTACGATGATCTGACCCGGACCCTCCAGACCCTGTTCGGCGATCAGGTGGATCTGGAGCGGATTTAGCAGGGTTGCGTTTTGAGTGAGATGGACGAAGAGGATCCGGCTGCGCCGGAGCTTCCTATCGACGGGATCCTGGATCTTCACACCTTTCGACCTCAGGATGTGGCGTCGGTGGTGGAGGAGTACCTCCGGGCCTGTGCCGAAAAAGGCATTCCGGATGTGAAGATCATCCACGGAAAGGGGAAGGGGGCACTGCGGAGGACGGTTCATGCCGTGCTGGAGCGACATCCGCTGGTGCTTGATTTTTCCCTTGACGGCGGCCCGTCGGGATGGGGAGCGACGATTGCCCGGATGAAGCTGTAGCCCTCGTGCCTGCGGATCTTGTCCCGGGTCAGGGTCCCCGGGTGCCCCGAGAGATCTGAAGGATCGGCCGGCGGGGGCCGAAAGAGGGCTTGTCAAGCGGCGGTGAAATAGGATACAAAATAATGCAGTCTTGCTAAACAGGAGGGTTGGTGGAGATATGGAAGAGGTTTGCTACACGCGGGAAGCGGCGCTGGAAAAGGCGGTGGGGATGGAGGCGGCGGCCTTTGAGGAATACAAAAGGGCCTACCTGGGTGCCAGGGACCCCCTGGCCAGGGACCTGCTGAAAGACCTGGCCCTCGACGAACTCAAGCACAAATACACCCTGGAGAAGGCATTCTTCGAGGAGACGGTGCATCTGCATGAAAGCGGCGTCAAGGAAGGCCCGAGCATGAAATTCAGCCTCCTGTTCGAGGACAAGCCCCTGACGAAGCAATCCTCGGAGCAGGAGGTGTTCCTCCACGCCATTCACGAGGAAAAGCGTGCCTTGGACTTCTACAGCAAGACGGCGGACAACTGCGGCGGCGCGCCCATGGCCGAAATGTTCCGCCGCCTGGCCAAGGACGAGGAGGGGCACCTGGCTCGCCTGGAGGAGCTTTACGAAAAAATCTACCTCAAGGAGATGTAGACGGTGAGGACGAGGAGAGTATCGCTCTGCACCGGCACTCGGTCTGGGGTGCACGCTCTGTGCCCCGGATAAGCCTGTTTGAACATCCAGAAGATCGACGAGAGGAGAGAATGAGATGGCTTTGATTACCATCACGGGCGGAGTGGGATCAGGGATCGAGAAAATCGCGAACCTGGTGTCAAGAAAAACCAAGCTGGAACTGTTTGACGACAAGCGGTTGGCCCAAGAGGCAGTCAAGATGGGAATTCGCTCGGAAGACCTCAAGGGGATGAATGAAAAGGCGCCCGGCTTTTTCGATTCCCTCTTCCATACCCCCGAGCTCTATCTGGATCTCCTCGAATCGGTCGTCTATGCCGTCTCGGGTTCAGGGCAGGGGATTATCATCGGGCACGGCAGTCAGATTTTGCTCCGCGAATTCGGATGCGCCTTCCATGTTCTGATCCATGCCTCGGATGCATTCAGGGTGGAACAGGTGATGCAGAATCTGGGCCTCCGCAAGGATAGCGCCGAGAAGGTGGTTCAGAAGAGCGACAATGAGCGAAGGGGGTTTCTCCGCTACGCCTTCCAGATGGATTGGAATGACCCCTCGCTGTATGACCTCGTGGTGAATACCGAAAAACTGGGCATAGAAGGCGGTGCGGAACTTATCGAGAAAGCCCTGGGGCTGCAGGTCCTGCAGGAGTGCAGCCTGAACGCCCTGGAAACCATGCAGCGCATGACCCTGCTTAAAAAGGTCCAGGCAGCCCTCCTCAAGGCCCGTATCGGCTCCCGCAGTTTCTTCAACATCGAGAGCCCGGAGAACGGGACCATCGAGATCACCGGATTCGCCACTTCGGATGAGCAGAAGAAGGCGGTCATGAAAATTGTGAAAGGGGTTCCGGGGGTAGTCAAGGTGAAGGGGTCCCTGGGCGTGTTGCCGCCCAGCGGCGCCTGAAACAGGGAAACACAGGAAGGTTCGGAGGCCGTGCCCTCGGGATGAGCGGCAGGGATCTTCCCGGAACCCGTGTGATTCCGGGGGAATTCCTGTTTCTTTTTTCGGAACCTGCCGTCCCCGCATAGCCGGGGGGAGGACGAAGGGTCGGCAGGCGGCTAAACAGGCTGGCGGCAAGCCATGGCCTCCTGGATGTTTTCCTGGGTGATCCCGAGCAGGTGGTAGAGATGGAGGAGCCGGGATCTGCCGAGGGAGGCCTGGGCCACCCGGTCAAGTCTCTTCTTTGCGTTGTAGGCGATCCCCAATCCCGCCTGCCCGATCATGAGGGCGTCATTGGCCCCGTCCCCCACCACCACGATCTGGTCCAGGGGGATGCCCAGGTCACAGGAGACCCGGCTCACGATGCGTGCCTTCCCTACCGCGTCCACGATGTCGCCCGTAACCTTCCCGGTGAGGGCGCCGTTGCGGATCTCCAGCCGGTTGGAATAGGCAAAATCAAACCCCAGCTTCTCTTTCAGGTGCTCTGCAAAGAAGTCAAACCCTCCCGTCACCACCCCCAGCCTGTAGCCCAGCCACTTGAGGGTGACGAGCAGTTCCTCCACCCCTTCGGAAAGGGGGACCCGGCTCCGCAGCTCCACCATCTCGTCCACACTCAGCCCCTTCAGAAGTGCCACCCGCTGGATCAGGGCCTCCTCGAAGTCAAAGTCGCCCCGCATGGCCCTTTCCGTGATCCGCGCCACTTCCCTGTGGACGCCGGCTCGGCGTGCCAACTCGTCGATGATCTCCATGTCCACCAGCGTGCTGTCCATGTCAAAAAAGATCAGTCGCTTGTTCTTCCGGTAAGACTCCATCTTCTGCAGGGCCAGGTCCACGCCCAGCTCCCGGCTCTTCAGCATGACCCTTTGCTTCAGACGGCCCAGCTCCGGAGCCCCGTGCGCATCGATGACCATCTCCACGGAGCGAGCGCCGTGGTGGGTCAGGCAGGAGATGGTTTCGATGTTGACATTCTCTTCGGCCAGGACCTGGGAGATCTCGGCCAGCACCTGGGTATCCCCGAAGTGGGTGAGCACATAGAGGTTCCGTTGATGCACCGTCTGGACCTGCCCCTCGTCCAGCAGCCGGAAATTCAGGGTCAGCCTGAGCTGGTTGGCCTCGAAGAGGAGGTCTTTGATCACGCTGTCCTTGGACTCCGTAACCGGAGTCAAATCCAGCAGGAAATAGAGCCCCAGCAGGTTCTGAAGGGATGCCTGCTCGATTTCCACGACCTCCACGTGGTGTTTCATCAGAACCGCCGTGAAGCGGGCGGTAATGCCGGGCCGGTCGGGGCCCGAAACGGTCACCATCAGCAGGTTCTTTTCTTCCGTCATCCTCTTCCCTCGATTCAATCCCGTGCAATCTCGTTCCCGGACATATCATAGGGAAGGGGATGCACGGTGTCAACACGCGCACCGCCGCGCGCCTCAATCCCGAAGCTTTCAAAGTCTGTGCCCGCTCGGTCTACGACCCCCCGTCCAGTTGCCCCCTGTACTTTCGAACCAGCCCCCTGAATTGATGATACGTGAGTCCCAGCGCCTTTGCCGCTTTCCGCTGGTTGAACCTCGATAGCGTGAGAGCCCTTTCGATCATGCGGATCTCGAATTCCTTCACCGCCTCCTCAAACGGCTCGGAAAGAAGATCTCTCTCCGGCTCTACGGTGTTGAGAAACCTGTGGGACTTGGGAGGCGCCGGCAGACCTTCGCCAGGGGGGGCCGAGCGAAAGGGGTTCAGGTCCACCTCCCGAATCAGGGAAGAGCCGGATCGGTAGACCGCCCGTTCCACCGCGCTTTTCAGTTCTCGAATGTTCCCCGGCCACGAATGGGCCTCCAGTTTTTCTTTCACCTCCCTGTTGAACCGGGGAGTCTCCTCCCGGCCCAATTCAAGGGCCATGCGGCCGGCAAAGTGCTCCGCCAGGAAAAGAATGTCCCCTTTTCGCTCCCTCAAAGGGGGCAGGAAAAGCACCTCGAAGGAGAGGCGATCCAAAAGATCCTGCTTGAACCGACCTTCGGCGGCAAGCTTCAGGAGATCCGCGTTGGTCGCTGAAAGGATCCGCACATCCACGTCCAGGCTCTCGGTGCCCCCCACGCGCTCCAGGCAGCCGTATTCCACCACGCGCAGGATCTTCTCCTGCGCCTCGAGAGGAATGTTCCCGACTTCATCCAGAAACAGCGTCCCGCCAGCGGCTGTCTCGAACCTTCCCTTCCTCCTTTCCTGTGCACCGGTAAAGGCCCCCTTTTCATGGCCGAACAGTTCCGTCTCGATGAGCGACGGCGTGAGGGCCGCACAGTTGAGGGTAACCAGCGGTCCCTGCCATCTCCCGGAAAGATAGTGAAGCCTCGTGGCGGCCAACTCTTTGCCGGTTCCCCTCTCTCCCAGGAGCAGAACAGGCCTTTCTACAGCTGCAACCCGAGAAAGCTGCTCCTGAAAGCCCAGAAAACTCTCTGACTGGCCAAGGGCCTCCACGGTTGACACCATGGATTTGGAAGGTGGCGTTGAATCGTACAATCGATTTCTGCTCATGGCAAAAACTGCACTATATATGTTTATTTTACTTTTATTTGGTATTTAATACCACATATAATTATTTGTGTCAACATAGAAAATAAGTTATTCCAGTGTATTATCCCAGCAGTTTCAGATGGCACGAATCATGCTTTTGTCTGTTGCTAAATCACTGCAGGAGGGACTGTTATGGGGATCTTTACGCGATTTCGTGATATCATCAGTTCCAACATCAATGCGATGCTGGACAGGGCAGAAGACCCCGAAAAGCTCATCCGGATGATGATCCGGGAAATGGAAGACACCCTGGTGGAGATCAAGGTATCCTGTGCCGGCCTCATGGCCACGGTCAAGCGGGTGCGTCGCCAGATGGAGGAGCAAGACGCCCGGGTGAGGTTCTGGGATGAAAAGGCCGGGCTTGCGGTAAGCAAGGGCCGGGATGATCTGGCCCGAGAGGCCCTTGTGGAAAAGCGGCGATATCAGGAGAGGGCCCGTGCACTCGATCGGGAACTCCTGGAACACAACGCGCTCGTGGAGCAGTACCAGGATGATATGAGACAACTGGAGGAAAAACTGGCCATGGCCCGCGAACGCGAAAGAATTCTCACCCAGCGGCATGTCCATGCTCAAAGAAAACGGCAGGCGCAGGAGGAGATCCGACGCGCCGACAGCACGGAGGCCATCATCAAGTTTGAAGAACTGGAAGACCGGATCGACAGGATGGAGTCCGAGGCTGAGCTCGTCAACTTCGGGAAGAAACGCTCTTTGGAGGCGGAATTCGAAAGGCTTCAGGTGGATGAAGAGATTGAAAGGGAGCTCCAGGGCCTGAAGGCGAACCTCGGGTCCCGGAAGCAGGGGGAGACAGCGATCCCGTGACGCTGCGGATCTGAAATGCGACCTGGCCATTACAATTCGAGGATCTGGAAATGATGCAGGGTGTTCTGGTGGTGGCGATCATATTCGGTGGCCTGGTGCTGGGGCTTGCCATTGTGGGAAGCACCATCCTGATGGGCATAAAGATGTTCAGGGGAGATGCCTCCCGCAGAGGGCAGCGGCTTCAGACTGAAGAGGCCAGAATGATGCAGGAGATCCATCAGGGATTGTCACGGATGGAAAAGCGCGTGGAAGCACTGGAAACCATCATCTTGGAATGGCCCGGAAAGGATAGACCATGAAGAAAAGAATGGAAAGGCTTCTGCACGGAGGGCTCCATCGTTCCCGGGATGGGGCCATACTGGGGGTATGCAAGGGCATAGCCGAGTACTTTGATTTTTCTCTCTTCTGGACCCGTACCATCGCAGTCGCACTCCTGCTATTGACGGGATTCTGGCCGATCACGGGGCTTTACTTCCTGGCAGC
>JAFGPH010000009.1 GCA_016926135.1 Deltaproteobacteria bacterium | reverse complement strand
CGATGGCATCATGAGCCCCCTTGCGCCTGAATGTGATCGAGAACCAGTCTCCGTCAGCTTCAATACGAGGGGGTTCCAGGCCGTAAGCACGGGTGGCCTCGCGAATGCGCTTGATCCCTGAGCCGATGTGCTCCACTAGATCCATGCGTGCCATCAGGGAGAATAGCAGCAGGTTCCGGGGACGGCTGACGTGCCCGAGGTCTTTCAATCTGAGGCCCGGCACCAGCCCTCCGGGATTCCAGACCTCAACCCTGTCTCGATAGATATTGACCTGAACGTTGGAAGTGGCTCGGTAATCCCTGTGTGCAATGGCGTTCAGCACGGCTTCGCGCAGGGCCTCTGCCGGCAATTCGAGAATCTCCTCCCTCGGACCTCCCTTTATCACATACTCCGAGTTGAGGTGAGATCTAAGGTAAGATAGGGACTCATCGTGGTTTTCCGAAATGGTGCCCTGAAAGGTAGCCTGGTCAAGGATCTTTGTCTTGCTTGTCCCTTGAAACAGGGCACAGGTGATGGATGCTTGCAGAAAGAACTGTGGAACACGCTTGCTGAAGAGGAGGGCGCCGGCGTTCGTCATGCCGTCATGGGTAAGAGCCTGAAGGTTCCTTAGCACATCTTCACGCTTGAGATTTCTGGGGATGCCTGCTGTCTTGCAGAACGCCATATATTTCCGGGAATCGAAATCGCGTTCCATGTTGAACCTGAGGCACGGCTGTTCGTCAAAACGGATCAGCCCTTCCCTGAAAAAGAACTCCCTGATCTCCTCCCTTTTCATTTGCTGGGTATTGGCGGCTTCCCGCAGGTAGAAGAGTCCATTGGCTGAATAGGGCTTGTTCGGACCGCTGGGCACCGTAACGACAAGGACATTGCCCACTGCCTCGATATCCAGAACGAGAGGGGGGTCCATGTGCCGTGCGCTGGTCTGAATCTCTGACTTGGTCCGGTTCGGCTCTCTCACGCCGACCGTGTTGCCCCGATCGTCCACACCCACAAGGATGCGTCCGCCAGCAGCATTCGCAAAGGCACAGATCTCTCGACCTATGTGAGAAGGGGTACTCTTGAACTCCAGGGCGAACCCCTCCCCGATCTTGATGAGTCGGTTAAGCTCTTCCTCTGTCATGTCTCACCAGGTCTACTGGAGACTTCGAACCAGTAGATCATTCAGCATGTCCAACGAAGTCTTACCCTCTCGGTCCGGAACCAGGGAGAACTTGTTGATCCGGAGAAAGGAATAGCCATAGCTTTCCAGTTCCAGTTGCCGCTCGGCATCGTATTCCAGGTATTCCCGGTCGAAGTTGTGTTTGGTCACCAGATCCGGGTTTTTTGTATGAAATTCCACGCCGTCGTATTCGATGATCAGGGATTTCTCTTTGCCCCCATCGGAGAGGGTGAGCAGGAAATCGACCCGGTATTTCGGGATGTTCCTGTGGTACTCCTCGCGGATGTACTTGCCGATCTCGAATTGGGCAATGAGCCTCAATCTGTCCCGGTTTTCCCGGAAAAAGGGCGTTTGCACGATAAGGCTGTAGAGCTCCTTTTCCGCCGGTGATCCGAAGATGCTCTCATTTTCCACATAATGATCCTGCGCCGTCCGAAGGAGCTTTTCGTAATGGCGCAAGGCATCCCCAAGCCGCGTGTCGCTGTAATCGGAGAGCGGCATGCTGTGGACAAAGACCATAACATCCTTGGCGCGGCTGAATCCCACGTTGAGTCGCTGCATCTTGAGGCGGCGGATGTTGTCTGCCGTGCCTCCCAGGATGGGATAGATGGTCCGAAGGTCCGCATTGTCGATCTTCTTGTCCTGGACAAAGGAGTAGTAGACCATGTCGCGTTCCTCGCCCTGCACATCCCCCACAAACCAGATGGTGAACCTGTGGTTGCGCACGAGGTCAGGGTAGATCTCCATTTCCTTGCGGAACATCTCCTCCATGCGGCCGGCCTGCTCCCGAAAAGAGCATATGACGCCTATGGTTCCCTTGTAACCGTTTCGGAGCGCCTCCTCGATATCCTTCTGAATCGCTTCGATCTCATCAAGATTGACGTTCCTGCCGGACAACCCCTTGGTCTCCACCTTGATGAACCGGAGCACTTCCCGGATGGGTTTCGTCCGGATGCGGTTGGGCACGAGATCGATTTGACTCTCCCGGTAGAAGAAATCGTTTGAGTAGCTGATGATCTCAGGAAAACTTCGGAAATGGACGTTCAGGGATTCGGAGTAATTTCTGAGAGCCTTGGCAAAGGCCAGGGTGGAGGTGCGAACGCTGAAGGTCTTGAGCCATTCACGGGTTCCCGGTTCAAGTGGCAGATAGTGGCTGGATTCCTCGTCATCTTCCGCCGGGGTCTCCGATACCTCGCGGGCAATCCTCTCCTTTTCTTCATCCGAAATGGCGAGATTCCGATCCAGCGCGTAGTCGCGGAGAATGTTCTTGAAATAGTGAGAGGAATAGCGTTCGGAAACATTGACGGCTCCCACTGCCCCATACTGGAGTTCATCCCCGAACACGATCGTCTGCCGTGCGCGCACCATAAGTGAGATGGACTCCGCAATGGAGACCTGACTTGCCTCGTCGATGACGAGCAGGTCGAACATGTCGGGCTCCATGGGGAAGTATTGGGAGATCAATCCAGGCTCAGAAATGACGCAGGAAAGGCTTCCAAGGAGAACGCGGGCCTGGGTCTCGGTGATGCGCTTGCCTGAAAACAACGCGGTCTGGATACGCTGAACGTCCGCCGCATGGTTCATGAGGTTGCTCAGACGAAGATCGGATCCGTGCTCCAGAAGCTTCTGAGATTTGGTGAAATAGTCGTCCAGTTGAGCCTGAGACGGGGGTACGGCAGGGGCAAGGGAGGAAAGCTCTGCATGGAGTTGCACGAATCGAAAAAACTGCTCCGAGCTTTCCCTGTTTGAGGCAAGGCGACCAAGGGTGGACAGCTCGCCCGATTCCACACCCGCACTTCCGAGGAGGGGCGCATAGTAACGGAAAAGGATGGTCAGGGCCGCCAGATCTTCCTGCCCCATAACGCCAACGAGATCCTGAGCCTGCTTGAGAGAGGCGTAGAGGCGAGGGAGATCCTCCATTCCCATGCCCAAAAGGCGCGCGAAGGGCTCGATCTCGCTCTGAAGCGCAAGGCACTCCTTGATACGCCCCATAATGTCGGCACTTTCGGTAAGTTCGGCAAAGGTCATTTCCGAAAGCGGCTTGCCGACAAACTGCGAGATGAGGCTGAGGAGCGGGCTGAACTCCAGACTGAAAAGCCTTCTAATGAGGGCTTCCAGCTCTTCAGTGCTGCATTGACGAATGCCTGCGAACAGGAAGTCCCTGGTGAGGAAAGGCAGTTTCTTATGCCATTCGTCTACATGCCGGATGGTCCCTTCGATTTGGGCAAGAGTATCTCTGCTGCCTTTCTCCCTCACCCATTCCGCAATTTGCGGACCTTCATTTTCAAGCGATTGTATGATCCGACGGATTTCCTTGCTCTTGAAAACTTTCCCCAGGAACTTGGTTTCAAGTTCGACCAGACGCAAGAGATGCTCACGGATCTTTTCTATGGCCTTGTATGGCAACAGCCATTCTTCTCCAGATGAAGCAAGGACCTCGACCTCAATGCCCCCCCTGGAAATTTCGCCAAGCCTTGCCTCCGGCTCAAGGTAGCCTGACAACCGGTTCAGCAGGCCCTTTAGACCACTTAGCTCCTCCGGAACGGAAGAGACCCTCGTGAGCGCCCCTTTTGGAAAGGTGGAGCCGATTTGACTCAGGAGGTCGCACTGGGCCAATAGGTTCTCAAGCCGGTCTCGGCGATCGAACAAGGCAGTGAGCGAGTCAAGGGACACCCTCAGAGTTGAGTTACCAAGCTTCTGCGCCAGATCTCGAATCCGATTGACATCCACACGGATCCCTTCAGGAAGTCGGGGCGGGACTGCCTCAGACCACTTAACCCCACCCCCATCTGGCGACTCTGCCATTTGAGCCCATTCGAAGGCTTTGCGGACAGATGGTTCATAGAGGCCTGCGGTAGCCCAGAAGCGGCTGACCGAGTCCTTGATCTCTTGATGGAGGCGCTCACGGTCTCGATCCACGGCTTCACGGTTAAGTGCCTGGGCCCTTGCCCTGGCAGCGTTGATTACCGGGGCTGAAAGGGTATTCTCGAACCTGTTCAGGCTCGCAGGACCCTTGGTCTTCTCAAGCCGGAGAACCGAGGGTTTCGCGCGGGGGTGAAGTCGCTTGAACCGCTCGCTGAGCGCTTGATCGATTACGTCCAGGGCCTGCTTTTTGTGAGACGTGATGACCACTGACCTGCCCAGTTGGTTCGCCAGGTACACAATCGCGCAGATCGTATAGGATTTCCCTGTTCCAGGGGGACCGTCCACTACGATGATACGGTTCTTCCCGTTATCGACAGCCGCAAGGATCTTCTTCTGGCTTTCATTCAGGCTGAAGGGAACCATCAAACGCCTTGGAGCCAATCTCTCGCCGGATTGCCGGGGGTAGTCTGTTCTGTAAGCCTTTTCCACCTCGTCGGCGGTACTCTCCACGTTGCCTTCCACATAACCCGATATCAATTCGATGAACTTGTTGCCCGCGCCACTATCGAGGCTTGTGATCAACTCCGAATAATCGAGGATTCTACGATCCTCCTCACGCACTGCCTGAAGACCGATCCTGTAATGGATAACAGGCAGGTCTTCCCGTATGAGAGGGCGGAACCGGGGAACCAGCAGGAAATGATCAGACACATTGTATTTGGCCTGGAGAAACCTCTCTATACCGGAGAGCTCGACATGGCCTTCATCGAAGCGGCAGGCCCTTGGAGTGGTCAGGATCGTATCGAATTCGAAGTTGTTGATGGCCGGTGTATTCAGCAGGAGAACCCCTCGCACACCCTCCAGGACCATGACTTCCCCTTTATCGTTCAAGCCTACTTCAACAGAGAATAGGGGGTACTTTTGGTCCTCTTTGGAAATTTCATGAAAGAATAGATATAAGGTCTGTGTGCCTATGAGTTGGAGGTAGCGTCGTAGCACGGCGTGGAGATCAAACATGACGAACTGAAAGGGTTGCTGTGCTAAGTGCGTCGCTACCTTTTCAAGATAGCCTGCGGAGGTGTTCTCGCCTTCGGCTATTCTCTGAATCTCGCTAAAAAGGTGTTGCGCCTCCCGTTGAGGATTGAAAGAGGTTGGAGGCACGTTGGTGAAGCCGAGTTCCGACTGAAGATCCTTGATCTTTCGATCCTGCACCTCGACCAGAACTTCAAGAGTTCGTTTCCTGAATGCAAGGTTGTATTCCCGCAACGCCTCAGTGAGCGCTGATGCATTCAACTCATCAGGAGCGATGTCTTGCAGGACTCCCCTTAATTGCTCCTTTCTTTGTTCCACCAGGGCATCCAGAAAGTTCTTGCCGAGACTGCCTTCAAGACTGCTCAGCAAGGCCATTCTGATGGCCTCAGGGTCGATCCCTGACGCTATGCTGTTCCTTGCTCACTTCAAAGCGAAAGGGCGAACCCTGGGCTACCACTTCAATGAGCTGCTGCTCGAAAGCAGGGAAAACTGAGAGATCCAATGTGAAAGAGTCATTCGACCACTCATAAGGCAGCTTGCGGCTGAATCGAAACCTGGTCTCATTGAACGCGGCAAAGTAGTTGAGAATACTCTTGGCGAAATTCTTCATCTTGGCCTGCGTGACGTTTCAAAGGACCGGTTATCTTCTGATCGACTAGAGCGGACATCCGTTAGAAAAGATTAACTAAAACTAACAGATATGGAGGTGTCCGTCAACAAGGAAGGGAATGAGCGGCAATCACAAAATCCACTTGCGCTTGATGTTGCGGAGGCTGACGAGGAACAGGGCTACGCAGAACGCGGCAAGGAGTACGAAATCGCTTGTATAGGGCATCGCGTTCTTAGCGCCGAAGGCGCCGTGCAGGATATCGGCCCCGTAAGTGAGCGGAAAGATGTAGGAGACAGGCCGGATAAAGACCGGCAGATGGTCAACAGGGAAGAAGAGGCCGCAGAGGAAGATCATGGGGAAGCGGAAGAAGTTGGAAAAGGTCTGGGCCTCGAACACCTCGCTCACCGAGACGGCAATAAACAGCCCCAAAAAGGTGGAACTCACGGCGATGAGGACGATGGCGGGGATGGCCGTGCCCCAGGAGACCTGAGACAGATCGGCCAGAAAGGCCGCCAGAACGATGGGGACCAGGGCATTGATCGTGCCGAAAAAGATCGCGCCGGAGGTCTTGGCCAGCATCAGGAGTTCCAGGGATATGGGGGCCAGCAGAAGGCGGTCGAAGGACCTTCCCTTTTTCTCGAAGGTCACCGTGACCGCGAGCAGGGACGTGGTCCCGAAGAGGATGGAGATGGCCACGACACCTGGAAGCAGATCGATAACGCTTTCGAGCCCGCTGCCGGACTTGATGAAAAACATGCCCGTCCACGCGAGGGGGAAGATCAAACCCCAACTCACGTTGGGAGGCTTCAGGTAATAGGTCCGCATGTCCTTCATCAGGATATTCCAGAAGGCTATTCCCATCTTCATGCCCCACCTCCGGCCTTTTCCTTCTCCTT
>JAFGPH010000515.1 GCA_016926135.1 Deltaproteobacteria bacterium | reverse complement strand
TCGCTTCCTATGGAAATGGTGCTCACCCTGGGTTCGTGGTTCAGGACAACCTTGGGGACGACCGTCCCGATGCCCTTCTCGGGATCCCAGGACGCCCTCGAATAGACCCTCCACTGGTGGATGATCTCGTTTGCCAGGATTTCACGGGCGATTCTCCGCACCTGGTCTTCCGAGAGGCTTCCCGTGAGCACATAGAGTTTCGACGTATAGACGGCTTCATGGGGTTTGAACCGGACCTTGAGAAGGTCTTCCATGGCCTCCACCGCCGTGCTTCCCGCCGTGTCCCGTACCCCCGGCCGGAAGCCTATCCAGATCAGCCAGTCAAATCCCCTGGCCATGGGGGAAAAGGAGGAACGCTCCGTGACCGGATTGGTGAAGATATGGGTGCGTGCCTTCTCCATTTGAGGGGGTTCCAGGTCCGCATCCACGGTAAGGACACGGATCACCCGGACATCCTTGAGGGCAAACCCGAAATAGTCCCTGGCTTTTCGCCGAATTCCGGCCCCCTCTGCATCGAAGAGGGATCTTTTGAGCATTATCTCCAGGCGGGAGATCATGTCCTTCTCCTTGTTTTCTCTCTGTATTTCTTGACAGAAGGTCTCACTTTAGTGGAAACCGCCCGGCGAGTCAACCTGGCAGGGAGGACCCGTCAGGGTTGAAATCATACCAACAAATGAGTATATTGGGCAATATCGATATTGAGGTGTTGTGATGGTCGACGAGACATACGGAGATGGGGGAGAAAAGCTTCCCAACCAGAAAGAGCTCGAAAAGGAGCTCAGCGAATATCTTTCCAAGAAGTACGGGAATCGTATCAAGATCATTTCCCCCTTTCTTTTTCCAAAAGGTGAGGAAGCCGCAACGGAAGAGGGGAAAGGGGGCGAGAAGAAAACGAAAGGCCCTGCCATGGACATGCTTCCCGAGGAGCTGGAGGCCTTTCTGGAGAGTTTCGTGGTGAAGCAGAACCAGGCCAAGGCGGTCCTTGCCACGAAGATCAGCACCCACTTCAACCGCATCAAATACCTCCATGAGCACGGGGGAAAGAAGAAGACCGTGGGTGTGGGCATGATCAAGAACAACGTGCTCATGATCGGCCCCACGGGCGTAGGCAAGACGTACATCATCAAGCTTATCGCCCAGAAGCTGGGTGTGCCCTTTGTGAAGGGGGACGCCACCAAGTTCAGTGAGACAGGGTACGTGGGCGGGGATGTGGAAGACCTTGTCCGGGATCTCGTCTACGAGGCCAATGACGATATCGAGCTTGCCGAAAACGGCATCATCTACATCGATGAGGTGGACAAGATCGCCTCGGCCAAGAACATCATCGGCCATGATGTGTCCCGGACCGGCGTGCAGAGGGCCCTGCTCAAACCCATGGAAGAGACCGACGTGGACCTGAAGGTCCCTCACGACGCGGTCTCCCAGATCCAGGCGATCGAGCACTTCAGGCGCACCGGAAAAAGGGAGAAGAGGGTTGTCAATACCAAGAACATCCTCTTCATCATGAGCGGCGCCTTCGGGGATCTCGCGGAGATCATCAAGAAGCGGCTTCAGAAGCAGGGCATCGGTTTCGAGGCGGATGTGAGGTCTCCGGAGGTGCCCTGGGAGATCCTGAAGGAGGTGACGGCCCAGGACCTGATCGAGTTCGGTTTCGAGAGCGAGTTCGTGGGACGCCTCCCGGTGGTGGTCGTGTTTGATGAGCTGACCAAGGGAGATCTGGTGGAGATCCTCATGAACCCCAATAACCCCATCATCCTGAGCAAGAGACAGGACTTCAAGGCCTATGGGATCGATATCCGTTTCGAGGACGAGGCCCTGGAGAAGATCGCGGAAATGGCCGCAAAGGAGAGAACCGGGGCAAGGGGGCTGGTGAGCGCCATAGAGAAGGTTCTCATTCCCTTTGAAAAACGGCTCCCTTCCACATCCGTCAGGTGGTTCGTCGTGACACCGGAGGTGGTGGACAACCCTGATGCCGAGCTCTCATCTCTGGAGATCTGCCATGATGCCCCGGAGCGACTGGAGCGATTTGGCAGGGCTGCGGCCGGGGAGATGAAAAGGGTCACCGACTTCATCGCCTCCAGGGTCACGGATTTCTCCCAGAGGACCGGCCTGGACATGTCGCCCAGCAGGATAGAACTGGCGGCCGAGATGCACTCCAAGGCCACCTGTGACCTGAACACGGTCTTTGACGAGTTCACGAACATGGTCCAGGAGATCAAGGCCCAGGAGGTGGCCCTTTCCTCTGAACTCGACATGAATATCTCTTTTGATGACAGTGCCGTAGACGAGCTCATTCGCAAGGCCGTGGACACGGGCCAGCCGGCCAGCACCCTTGCCTTTCATCTCGTGAAGAAGCTGGAGTACGGTCTGAAGCTTGTCAAGGACCGCTCCGGGGCAGAGGTCTTCATGATCACCAGCGATGCGGTGACGAACATGGAGAATTACATCAATGAACTCGTGAAGAGATACTACAGGCAGGAATACGGCCCCAGTTACTCCAGTTGATTTTTTCGAGAAGCGGGTCCAAAGTGAATGATAGGCATATCCAAGTTATACTGCGGCACGGTAGAACCCTCTGACGCCCTGCGTTACGGGAGGCAATCCCGTGATCTGCCGTCCCACCTTCTCCAGTTTTCCATCGACAAGAAACCTGTGGTGGTCTGGAATATCACCCGATCCTGCAACCTGAAGTGCATTCACTGCTATGCCCATGCCGTCAGACGGAGTGAGGAGAGGGAGCTTGACACCCGGCAGGCCCTCGCCGTCCTGGACGATCTCGCCCGGTTCGGATCCCCGGTGATCCTTTTCTCCGGGGGTGAGCCTCTGGTGCGGCCGGATTTGGTCCAACTGGCGAGGTGCGCCGTGGACAAAGGGATGAGGGCGGTCGTCTCCACCAACGGGACCCTGATTACCCGCAAAAAGGCAGGAGAACTGAGGGATGTGGGCCTGTCCTACGTGGGCGTGAGCCTGGACGGCATGGAGGAGGTCCACGATCACTTCCGTGGGGAGAAGGGGGCTTTCCGGGCCGCCATGGCGGGCATCAGGAACTGCCAGGACGCGGGGTTGAAGGTGGGGCTGCGGTTTACGATCAACCGGCTCAACCAGGAGGAGGTTCCGGCCGTTTTCGACCTTCTTGAAGAAGAGGGTATCCCGAGGATCTGTTTTTACCACCTGGTCTACTCGGGACGGGGCTCAGCGCTCATCGAGCAGGACCTGGACCATGGGGAGACCCGCCGTGTGGTGGATCTGATCATGGACAGGACTAGGGACATACACGACAGGGGGATCCTGAAAGAGGTCCTCACCGTGGACAATCATGCCGACGGCCCATACCTCTATCTCAGGATGAGGAGGGAGGGGAACCCGAGGGCTCCGGAGGTGCTGGACCTGCTCAGGATGAATGAGGGAAACAGTTCGGGAAGGGGTATTGGGTGCGTCAGCTGGGATGGCTCCGTCCACGCAGACCAGTTCTGGAGGCATCACACCTTCGGCAATGTCCTGGAAAGGCCTTTCAGCGAGATATGGACCGACCTGACCAACCCCCTGATGTCGATGTTGAAGGAAAAAAAGAGTCATGTGAAGGGACGCTGTTCGGCATGCGGGTGGCTCGACATCTGCGCCGGCAATTTCAGGGCAAGGGCGGAGGCGGTCACGGGGGATGTGTGGGCCCCGGATCCGGCCTGCTATCTGACGGACGAAGAGATTGCAGTACAATGAGGTGCAAGGTGCGCGGTACAGGGTGCAGGGAGAGCCAAAGAGTCGGATTCCAACGCCAAACTCCGCCGGAGGGGTGGATGCAGGATGTCGGGTCAGGGGCATGGATCGCCGAGCCCTGAACTGTGAACCGGGAACCATGAACCTTTCTTTGCTTTGAGGTCACCTATGATGATACGACCCCGCAGGCTCAGGCGCACACCCGCAATCAGGGATATGGTGAGGGAGACCTCTCTCTCCGTCAAGGACTTCATCGCACCCCTCTTTGTCAGGCACGGGCAGGGGATAAAGGACCCCATACCCTCCATGCCCGGGCAGTACCACTTCTCACCGGATACGATCGCAGGCGAAGCCAAGGAACTGGAGTCCATGGGTGTTCCGGCCGTCATTGTCTTCGGGCTCCCGGACACCAAGGATGCCGTGGGGAGCAGGTCCTATTCGGATGACGGGGTGGTCCAGAGAACCATCGGCGCCATCAAGGAACAGGTACCCGGGATGCTTGTGTTCACGGATGTGTGCCTCTGCGAATACACGGATCACGGGCACTGTGGGATCATCCAGGACGGAGAGGTGGACAACGACGCCACCCTTGAGGTGCTGGCCCGTCAGGCCGTGAGCCATGCCGGGGCGGGTGCGGATTTCGTGGCGCCTTCCGACATGATGGATGGCCGTGTGGCTGCCATACGGTGGGAGCTGGACGAGTCAGGATTTCAAAACACGGGCATCCTTTCCTATGCCGTCAAATATGCATCGGGTTTCTACGGTCCCTTCAGGGATGCTGCGGAGTCGGCGCCCCAATTCGGAGACCGGGCAGGATACCAGATGGACCCGGCCAATGTCCTGGAGGCCCTCAAAGAGGCGTCTCTCGATGTTGAGGAGGGGGCGGACATGATCATGGTGAAGCCCGCCCTGGCCTATCTGGACGTGCTGCGCCGCGTGAAGGAGCAGTGTCTCCTGCCGGTGGCTGCGTACAATGTGAGTGGCGAGTATGCCATGGTCAAGGCCGCCCAGGAGCGGGGATGGATCGACGGCGACAGGGTCATGATGGAGATCCTCACCTCCAT
>JAFGPH010000085.1 GCA_016926135.1 Deltaproteobacteria bacterium | reverse complement strand
GGCGGCGCTATCGGCGGGGTTGTGGGCAAGAAGGTGCCCAACACCGAGGCCACGGCCGAAGCCACCACGGCCGCCATCGACAACCTGAAACTGCTCACCGCAGGCAGGGCGGGGATGGCCTTCGCCTACGATTACCACGTGGTGCAGGTGAACGCCGGCCAGGTGCCCGGTGTATCGGGGAAGCACAAGGTCCGCCTGGTCCTGGGCTTTTACGAGCAGCCTCTCCACATCGTGACCAAGGATGGGACGGGGGTCAAGTCCCTCATGGATCTCAAGGGAAAGCGGGTATCCACCGGCTCCCCGAACAGCGGGACCGAGGAGCAGGCCGACTACGTGCTCAGGGCCTTGGGCATAGACTGGAGCAAGGACTTCACCCGCGAGAAACTGGGGGCCAAGGAGTCGGTGGCTGCCCTGAAGGATGGGAAGATCCAGGCCTTCTTCTGGAGTGGTGCGGTGCCCACCTCTTCCATCATCGACCTCTCGTCCACGCCCGGGCTGAAGATGTTGCTGCTGCCCGTTGTCGGTGAGGACGCCAAGAGAATCATGAAGACCAACCCCGGCGTCTTTCACAGCACCGCTTTCACGAAAGGCAGCTATACGGGCCTGGAGAGCGACGTGCCGACCATCGCCATCACCGCCGTCCTGACCACGATGGACACCTTTCCTCAGGACAAGCTGTATCTGACCCTGAAGGCCATCTTTGACAGCCAAGCCGAACTGTCTGCCGTGTGGAAGGGTGCCACGAAGCTGACCCCGAAAAAGGCGGTCCAGCAGGTCACTCCGGATTCCCTCAAATACCTGCATCCCGGTGCCAAGAAATTTTACAAGGAAAAGGGCGCCCTGAAATAGATGAAGGCGTGGGTTCGCCGACTTTTCCCGTTCCTTTTATTCCTCCTTGTCCCGGGTCTTCTCCTGCAGGTCACCCGATCCGGTTACACACGGGTGGAGCTGAGAGAAGCGGGGACAGGGAGGAAGATCCTCTCAACCGTGCTCCGCGACGGAAGAGAGGTCGTGCTGACCTGGAAAAACTCCCTCTTTCGCCTCCATGTGACGGAGATATTCCATGCCCGGGGAGGCACCCTGGTCCTCCGTGAAGTGACCTTTGCAGACCCCCACGGTCCCCCGCCCCCTCCAGTGGACCCTGAGGACGTGGATGACCTTTACCATACGGGCGGGCCTTTTTCCGCGCAGGGACTCAACAGGACGTTCACCAGGGTGACCTACCGTGTTTCGGAGATCGGAAATCCCCGAATGAAGATGGGAGACCGCGAGGTGGCCTTCAAGGAGGAGGTGGGCTTCGGCGGCGGAGTCGTCCTCACGACTGCAATCCCGAAATGGTGGGAGACACTTCTCTGAAACCGCTCCGGCCTGAACGACCACCCCCCCCAAAGGCCCTTTCAACGTGGGGTTCCAACAATCACCAGGCGCTGTGGGGGAGTGGTCTCTCAGGACCGCAACTGATCTTTATCCACTGCCGGTACTCGCCCCTAAGACTTCGGACCCGTCAGGAATGCCCTAAGCCTTTGCATGAATAGATCCCGGATCTGATCGAGGCGCTCCTGGGTTTGGGCCTCGAAACGGAGCACCAGCACGGGCTGGGTGTTGGAGGCCCTTACCAGCCCCCAGCCCCCATCGAGGAGGACCCTCGCGCCGTCGATATCGATCACACGGTAGTCCTTCTTGAATGCTGCGGCCAGCCCGGCCACCACCTGGAACTTCTTCTCATCCGGGCAATCCAGGCGGATCTCCGGGGTGCTCACGGTGGGGGGCACGTCGGCCAGGAGCGAATGAAGGTCTTCCCCGGTGTTCGTCAGGATCTCCAGTAGCCTTGCCCCTGCGTAGACAGCGTCGTCGTAACCGAAATAGCGGTCGGCAAAAAAAAGATGGCCGCTCATCTCGCCCGCGAAGAGGGCACCCTCTTCCTTCATCTTCCCCTTGATCAGGGAGTGGCCAGCCTTCCACATGATGGGCATGCCCCCTTGTCTCTCGATGTCGTCGTAGAGCACCTGGGAGCATTTCACCTCGCCGATGATCCTGGCCCCCGGATGCTGATCGAGGATGCGGCGTGAGAAGAGGATCATGAGCTTGTCCCCCCAGATGATCCGGCCTTCCGCGTCCACGACGCCGATCCGGTCAGCATCTCCGTCAAAGGCGATTCCCAGGTCCGCCGAACCCTGTGTGACCCTGGAGATCAGGGCCTCCAGGTGCTCGGGGATCGTGGGGTCGGGATGATGGTTCGGAAAGCGGCCGTCCGGCTCGCAGAAGAGCCGTTCCACGTCCACGCCCATCCGCAGATAGACCTCGGGCGCCACGATCCCCCCGACCCCGTTTCCCGCATCCACCACAACCCTTCTCTTTACCGGCCCCGGCCGCAGGTTTCCCTGAAGGTGGTCCAGGTAGGGTCGAATGATCTCCCGGGACTCCGCACTTCCCTTGCCCCGCCGGAATTTCCCGGCCTCGGCGATCTCCCTGATCTTCTGGATCTCCCGGCCGTAAAGGGTGGATCGCTCTATGCAGACCTTGAATCCGTTGTATTCCGGGGGATTGTGGCTTCCCGTGATCTGGACGCCCCCATCTACCTCCAGATGGAAGAGGGAGAAATAGAGAAGGGGGGTGGGCACCATGCCCAAATCCACGACCTCCATGCCCGACTCCATCAGGCCCTTTTCCAGGGCGTCCCGCAGGTCCGGGGAACTCAGCCGGCAATCGCGGCCCAGGGATATCCTTCGGGCCCCTCTTTCCGCGTAATAGGTTCCCAGAGACAGCCCCAGATGGTGGACCGTATCCCCGTTCAGGTCCTCCGGGACCTTTCCCCGGATGTCGTATTCCCGAAAGATGGTGGACTTCACAGCAGGTCGTCCCTTCGTTTCTTCTTCATTTGTCCGAGGATCTTTCGGATCTCCTGCGATCTGCCAAGATCCGCCACCAGCAAGGCATCAGGGGTGTCCACGATGAGGCATTTCCGGAGCCCCAGGCAGGCCACGAGTCGACCTCCCCGCGCGGACACGAAGCTGTCCCTGCATTCCTGGAGAAGCGCCTCGCCCTCGGACACGTTGCCGCTTCCGTCCCTTCCTTCCCTCTTCAGTTCGTAGAGGGACTCCCAGGACCCCACATCACTCCAGCCGCACTCGCAGGGGACCACCAGAACGGGACGGGTGGTCCTCTCCATGATCCCGTAGTCAAAAGATATGGCCTCCAGGCCCCTGTAGACGGCCTCCATCTCCCCCTCAAAGGCCTCGCTGCGGATGGCGTGCTTCAGCCTCAGGAGGCCCCTGTAGAGATCCGGGAGGTGGGTCTCCATTTCCGTCAATATGGTCTCGGCCGTGGCCACGAAGATCCCCGCGTTCCAGTAGTATTCTCCCCTGGCCACATATTGCCGGGCCTTTTCGAGATCGGGCTTCTCCACAAAGGCCGCCACCTCGTGGGCCTCGCCCCCCGGGTATGCCCCCTGTTCCCCGACCCGCCGAATATACCCGTAACCGGTTTCCGGCCGGGTTGGCACAATGCCGAGGGTGACAATGGCGCCGGAACGCGCGAGCTCAGCAGCCCGCCCAAGGGCCTTAAGGAACGCCGCCTCGTCGGCGATGAAGTGGTCTGCAGGCAGGAAGGCCAACGGTTCCGTGGACCCCAGGTGGGCCGCATACAACGCGCCGAGCCCGATACAGGGGGCGGTGTTTCTTCCTATCGGTTCGGCGAGGATGTGAACCTCGCGGTCGGTGAAAAGCCTTCTTGCCTCTTCAAGGTGCTCCCTGCCCAGCACCAGCACGATTTCCCGGTCAAGGGCCAGGGGCCGGAGCCTGTCGCAGGTCTCCACCACCATTGGGCCCCTTCCCGTTATGTTGAGGAACTGCTTGGGCCGTGCCCTGCGGCTGGCCGGCCAGAACCGGGTACCCGACCCGCCGCACATGATGATACAGTACATATCTTCCCCCACTCCACGATTCATCAAGAGGACAGCCCTGCCAGGATACCTTTGACTCCTCCCAAAAGGCAACTCCAATTCGTGCCTTGATCCATAGGAGAGAAGAGCCGAAAACGAACCACCTACACCAACACGGACCGGCTTTGTCCTTGACCCATAAGGCCGAATCCCGTATGATAGCGTCGTTCAAAAGGGACCCTGCATGACCACGACGTAGTGCACCTTTTTATGAAAAGGCGTACTTAGTGACTCCGATCCTGTCTTCAACGCCCACGAAGAGATCAAGTGCGCAACATGCAGCTCGCCCTGATCAGGTTCCCGTTGAGGATTGAGTGTCCCGTCGACAGGATTCCTGCGTTCTCTCCGCAGGCGTTTACCTTTCGGCATGGGAAAGGGATTTGAGGGGACAGGGAGGAAGGCGGATCGCAACCCGGTGCGGGGCGGAGCGCATCGTGCTGCGGATCCGGTTTTTGCTCATCCGTTGGAGGGCCTTCCCATGGTCAGAAAACCGTGTCATGAAGATATGGAGCGCAGGGTAAGGGAGCTTGAAGAGAAGCTCTCCGAGGCCGCAAGGAGAGAAGAGTCCCTGCAGATCGAGAAGGCCTACCTGGAGCACCTGCTCGACGATGCCCCCGAGGCGATTGCCCTGGCGGACAAGGATCACCGCATCACGCGGACCAACGCCCAGTTCGCCCGGTTGTTCGGCTACACCCCGGAGGAAGCCAGGGGCCGGTTCGCTGACGATCTCATCGCGCCCGGGGATAGGACGGTCGAGGCGTCGGAAATCACCCACCGGGTCGGTCATGGCGAGCCCGTGAGGATTGAGACGGTGCGCTACCGAAAGGACGGGAGCCCGGTGTTTGTGGAACTCATGGCAGCGCCGGTGCGGGCAGGCGAGGAGCACGTCGGGGATTACGCCAGTTACCGGGATATCACGGAACGGAAGCTGGCGGAGGCGGCCCTCCGGGAGAGCGAGGAGCGGCTTCGTCAGGCCCAGGAGATTGCGCGTCTCGGACGATGGGAAATGGATCTGCGCACCAATTGGCTTCATTGGTCTGACGGCATTTTCGAGATCTTTGAAATCGAGCGGGAGAAATTCGGGGCCTCCTACGATGCCTTCCTGGACGCCATCCATCCTGATGACCGTGCCGCCGTCAGCACGGCCTACGCCGAGTCCCTGCGAAACAGAACACCCTACGAAATTTCACACCGGCTGCTCATGAAAGACGGCCGGATCAGGTGGGTGAACGAGATCTGCCGGACCGAATATGACTCCGAGGGACGACCGATCCGGTCGGTCGGCACGGTGCAGGACATCACCGAGCTGAAACGGGCAGAGGAGGCCCTCCGGGCCAGCGAGGCCAGGTTCAGGTTCCTGGTTGAGGACTCGCCCTTTGGCATTTCCTTCATGCACGGGGACAGGACCTTTGAGTTTTTCAACCGGAAGTTCACGGAGATCTTCGGGTACGCCAAAGAGGATCTGCCGGACAAGCAAACCTGGTTCGAGAAGGCCTACCCGGACCCGGCATATCGGGAAAACGTGATCTCGGTGTGGAGCTCGGATTCGGCCTCGAGCAGGGTGAGCGGGGAGGTGAAACCAAGGGTCTTCACGGTGAGATGCAAAGACGGTAAGGACAAGATCATCCATTTCAGGGCCGTGACCGCGAGGGACGGCGCGCAGTTTCTCACCTACGAAGACATCACGGAGAAGACCAAATTGGAGGCCCAGTTTCAGGCATACCAGAGGCTGGAATCCCTCGGAACCCTTGCCGGAGGGATCGCCCATGACTTCAACAACCTTCTCATGGGCATTCAGGGACGCGCTTCTCTCATGCTCATGGACATGGATTCATCCCATCCCCTCTATGAACACCTCAGGGGAATCGAGGAACACGTAAAGAGCGCTGCAGACCTCACCCGGCAGCTCCTGGGATTTGCCAGGGGCGGCAAGTACGAAGTCAAACCTTCGGACCTGAATGAGCTTGTGAAAAGGAGTTCCGCCATGTTTGGCCGAACCAGGAAGGAGATCCGAATCCACGAGAGGTATCAGGATCCGGTCTGGATCGTGGAGGTCGACCAGGGGCAGATCCAGCAGGTCCTGATGAACCTGTACGTGAATGCCTGGCAGGCCATGCCCGGGGGTGGGGACCTCTACCTGGAGACGGAAAACGTCGTTCTTGATGAGCTGTATGAGAAGGGTTTCAATGTCAACCCCGGCAGGTATGTGAGGATCTCCGTAACCGATACGGGGGTGGGAATGGATGAAAAGACCAAAGCGAGGTTGTTTGATCCCTTCTTCACCACCAAGGAGATGGGGAGAGGCACGGGCCTGGGGCTTGCTTCTTCCTACGGGATTGTCAAGAACCATGGCGGCATCATCACGGTCTACAGCGAAAGGGGGGCGGGAACGAGTTTCCACATCTACCTGCCTGCATCGGACAAGGAACTTGTCGGGACCAGGAAATGGGACGCGGCTTTACGGAGGGGACACGAGACGGTCCTGCTTGTAGACGATGAGGAGCATGTGCTCGATGTCGGCGGGCAGATGCTGGAAAAGCTCGGGTACCACGTGCTGACAGCCGGAGGAGGTGCAAATGCCGTCGAGGCCATGGAGGCAAACCGCAGCCGGATTGATCTGGTCATACTGGACATGATCATGCCGGACATGGGGGGAGGCGAGGCCTTTGATCGGATGAAAGAGATCAACCCCGACGTCAGGGTCCTGTTGTCGAGCGGGTACAGTATCAACGGCCAGGCCCAGAGGATCCTGGACAGGGGCTGCCGTGGGTTTATCCAGAAGCCTTTCAACATGATGGAACTGTCACAGAAGGTAAGAGAGAGCCTCGACAAGGGCCGGGACGCTTAGGGCTTATCCGCCCCCTATTTCGGTGCCCCGGGATCCACGCGGCAGAGGTGGTAACGTCCCGGCGCGAAACGATCCGGTCCCCGGACCACGGGTCTTCCCACTGCCCTGGCGACGCCTTTGAGCATCTCCCGGAAAACCCACTGGTGAAATGGGTAGAGGATGTGCCAGTAAAGGAGCCCGAAGAGCCCCATGGGCACGTACCGGGCCAGCTGCTGGACCTCCGTTCGCCCTCCCTTCATGGGGTGGACCCTGAATTCCAGGGATGCCTCTCCCGGGATTCTCATCTCCGCAAGGAGGTGGAGATGGTGGGGCTCCTCCAGATCGAGAACCCGGAAGAAATCCACCGCGTCGCCGACGCGAAGCTGGAAAGGGTCCCTGCGTCCCCTTCGCAATCCGATCCCGCCCGCCAGTCGATCGGCGGCGCCCCTCGCGGCCCAGAGAAGGTCGGCCCCGTACCAGCCCGCGCGGCCCCCGATCCTCGCGATCGGTTTCCACACTTCCTCAGGGGTCGCCTCCAGGACGATCCGAAACCCTGACTCGAGGATGTCGCCCCCGCTGTACGGAGCGTCCCCACAGTGGACCCATTCCGGAATGGGGAGTCGACCTGCATCCGTCCAGCAGGTCTCCACGCATTGGTTCCGTGTGCGCCCCAGGGCGAGTCGTATGGCCTCCCGGCAGCCCAGCAGGGTTTGGGGGATGAGGGATCGGATCCGGTCCTCCCGGCAGACAACGGGATTTCTGAGTCCTTCCGTCAGGGGTCGCGCAATGTGGGCCGGCACCGGTGTCACCAGGTGGATCCAGTAGGAACTCAGCCGCGGCGTCAGCACAGGCACCGGGAGGATCCGGCGTCTTGCAAGCCCGGCCTCCTCCGCATAGATCTCCATGAGGCGCTGGTAGGTGAGGACGTCCCGACCTCCGATGTCGAATGTCCCCCCGGCGGTTTCCCCGTTCTCCAGGCAGCCTTGCAGGTAGTTCAACACATTTCGAATGGAGATGGGCTGCACGGGGTTTCTCACCCAGCGGGGTGTGATCATGATCGGCAGGCGTTCCACCAGATAGCGCAGGATCTCAAAGGAGGCACTGCCGGAGCCGAGGATCATGGCAGCCCTAAGGAAGGTGGTAGGGACCGGACCGGCTTGCAGGATCCTGGCCACCTCCATGCGGGACTTGAGGTGTTTGCTGAGGGAAGGGTCCTCCTCGCCGAGGCCCCCGAGGTAGATGATCCTTTCCATCCCGGCCTCACCCGCGGCCATGGCCATGTTCTTCGCTGCCCTGCGGTCCGCCTCGGCAAAGTCCTTGTGGCCCGGGTCCATGGAGTGGACGAGGTAGAAGGCGGCCCGGCACCCATGGGCGGCCCTCTTCAGCGATTCCAGGTCCAGCACATCGGCTTCTACCGCCTCCAAGCGGGGATCACTTGCCCACGCTCGCGACCGGAGCTTGGACAGGGAACGGCCCAGGACCTTCACCCGGTGCCCCGACGACAGGAGTTGAGGCACCAGCCTCCCCCCCACATATCCGGTGGACCCTGTAACCAGCACGGGCTCTGATCGCATCGCTAGAGGCTCCTTTCTACCTGCTACACATGATTTCTCAACTGGAGATCCAAAGGATGGGGATTCAGGTAGGTCTGCATGGCCAGGTAAGGCTCCTTGTACTTCCTCACATAGTGATTGATCAGGGTCACGGGCACGATGAGGGGGAGGTGCCCTGCGCGATACCGATCCAGGATCTCGATCAACTCCTGCTTCTCGTCCGCGGACAGGTCCTTCTTGAAATACCCCATGAGGTGGTAGAGGACGTTGCCGTTCTTTTTCACGGTGGTCCTGAGCTTGAGCGCCTCCATGAGCAGTGTCTCGTACTGCTCGTAGAGGGTGTGTATAGAAATGGTCTTGCCTGCCGCAACGAGTCTTCCCATCATCCGTTCGTGCTTTTCGCTGTGGGCCAGGACGAGAAGCTTGTTGCGGGTGTGAAAGTCCACAACGCCCCCGACGGTCTTCTTTGCGGTCAAGAGGGCGCGCCAACGCCTGAGCGTGAAGATGCTCTCGATGAAGTTCTCCCTCAGCCGCGGGTCGTGAAGTCGGCCTTCTTCCTCCACGGGGATGAGGGGGAAGTGCGCCATGAAGGCCCGGGCAAAAAGACCCACACCTTTCTTTTCCGGCATCCCCTTTTCGTTGTACACCTTGACCCGCTCCATGCCGCTGCTCGGGGAGTCGCTTTTGAAGATAAACCCGCAGAGGCCCTCCTTTTCCAGGTCCCGGACCCGTTTTCCCGCCCAGGAGAGCATCCGATCCGTGTGGTCCACGCCGGTCCGGACCGTGATGAGGCGAGGGGAATCGATGTCCCCCACAAGCCGCATGGCCTCACGGGGCACCCCCAGACCGCACTCGGTCTCGGGGCACACGGGCACGAACTCCACGTACTGACCCAGGGTGTCCGTGATGAATCGATCGTGCTTGTGCCCACCGTCATAACGGACATTCTCCCCCAAAAGGCATGTGCTCACACCGATACGGATGCGCTCCGTCATGGGGATCCTCCTCTCTCCGCCCAATGTCACCAATCGGTCACCGCCCTTCTTCACAACCGCAAACATCGCAAACTCAGTGCGGCTTGAAACACACTACCACATCAACGATCGGAACAAGTTCTTTCAGATCCCGCTCGAGACCCTCCCCGAACTGGTGCATCTGGGATACGGTAGAGTCGCTCTCGACCAGAAAACACACATCCACGAATACCCTCTCGCCGGCCTTCCGAATCCGCAGGCGGTGGATCCCTAACATGCTTCGGGCGTACTCCCCCACCAGTTTCGTTATCCTACTGTGGAGATCCTCCGGTGGCACAGCATCCAGGAGTTCAAACACATTGTGGATGATGACCCTGATCGGCATCCGGATCAGGATGAGGGCCAGTGCGATAGCCATGGCCGGGTCCACATAGGGGGTGATCCTGTGATACCCGAGGCTCTGCAGGACGAAACCGAACAAGAACCCGGCGCACACCCCAAAAGACAGAAGGGTATCGGCAAGCCAGTGCAGGCTGGCCGTATCGATCATCCGGGAATGGGTGCGTCTGGCGATCGCCTTAAGACAGACCGTGACGAATATACCGATCATCCCGGAAACGAAAGTCGCCACCAGGGCAATCCCGTAATGCTCGACATCATCGGGATGCAGGATATCCTGGACGGCAAATTTCATGCTGACGACACACGTTGAAATGATCAAGCCGCCCTGTACCGCCAGGGTGAGGGGTTCATATTTCCCGTATCCGAAATTGAATCGTCCGTCCGGGGGGCTTTGAACCTTCTTCAGCGAGATCTTCATCAGAAAGGCCACCGCCAGGATCACCAGACTTGCTGAGGCGTCCAGGATGAGGGTGATGGAATCTATGTACAGGCCCACTACGGCTGAGATCATGAATAGCACTGCCGAACCCAGCATGGAGACCTTGGTCGCTGCATGGTGTTCCTGCTCTGTCGGCAAATCAATGCGTTCTGCTTCTCCTTCCAATTCCTCACCTCTCTCGTTGAACCATAGGGGTGTTCCAGTCCTGATCGGGGAAATGCCGCTGCCTGCCGGATAACCTACCCCCGGTTTCTCCTCCGACCTGTCCCCTTTTCATCTGTTTTCCCACACTCCTGCAGCTGCCGAGTTCCCGTCCCAGTACCCAGTATTCATTGCTGTTCACCCTGAAGGTCTTGTTCTCCTTGTCCACCCCGCGTTGGTGTAATGGGTCTTTCCCATGCCCACGGAGATCACGTCGAAGGTGAGGATGCCGATGTGGGCGATGGTGACGAAGTTGGGTCTTCCTTCCACAATCGCCCCACGAGGGTAGTGGGGGTCGGGTACAGGGCGTTCACACTTCCGATCGGTTTCATGGCCTCTTCCTCCTTCAAGCCCTCCCGGGCGATCCTCCTGATTGCACTCCTTGGCTGCGCCGAAGAAGCGTGTCCGGGCACAGGAATCTCAGACCCGATCATACCCGATTCCCATCACCCGTTCCATCGTATTGTCGATCGCCGTTACGCTTGCGCAAGCCTGATACGTTCAGCAGAAAAATCTATCATACTTCAAATGCCGGGATTTGTGTGGATATACTCTTCTTATCACAGGTTTCTTTGGTGCCGAGATTACTCTCTTATCTAAGGTCTGAGCGTGTCTGTGATAGCCAACTGATACCCAAACATTCTGATCCCCCAAAATCGTTCCGCAATTCGCAGGAAAGAGAATACAAATGAATGAGCGTTTTGGGGTTAACCCATCGCCAAACAATATTTCAATATCCGCTCCCTGCCGTGATTTAAAAATATATTCTTGACATGTCGTGAAATCTAATATATTCTTGAATCATGCTTAAGAAAAGATACAAAACAGCAAGGCAACTGGGTGGGGTCATTGATCTTGAAAGGCTTCGATCGGGCCCTGCAAAGTGCATGGAACGAGATCCCGCGCTTTTCTTTGATCTGACCTACCCGTCCGAAGACCTTCAGGTCATGCTCCGGGCACTCTGTTCGAGATTCGGCGGGGGAGAGGTCGAGGGCAATGGCCTGTATCTGGCAGAGGCTGTAAAGGGGCTTGGCAAGTCCCATGCCCTACTTACAGCCTACCACCTCTTCGCCAGCAGAGAGCCTGCAATCAAGTGGATGAGGGAAAAGGGCCATAAGTGGAACCCACCCCTGGATCCCTGTGTGATAATCAGGAAGTTCACAGATGACTATCTACCCTTTGACTCCCTTTGGGCTGTGGTGGACAGGGCACTGAAAGCGGGATGGGGCCATGATCATTCGCCTTCTCTCGATGAGTTTCGTGCAGCCCTGGGAAGCAGGCATTTGATTCTAGTTTTTGACGAGCTCGAACGGGGGATGACCAACATCGCCGACCCTGCCAAGCGAAGCCAGAACCTGACATTCCTTCAAATGCTCACAGAGGAGGCCAACCGTGGCGGTCAGGTGACGGTATTCGCCGCCATTTATGATGGCTCCGTCGAGCCCGGCGCAACGCTAAAACGCATCTCTCCGCGCGTGGAAATGCGCTTTCGAAATCCGGAGGATCGTGCCGCGATCGTGCGCCATCGCCTGTTTTCTAATGCTGATTCCTACGACAGGAAAGCTGCGGGTGACTTGATCAAGTCCTACATCAATGCCTGGAAGCAACACGGGGTGGAGACCAAGGACGACTATCAGGCCAGGATCCAAAAAACCTTTCCGTTTCTGCCCGATCTGATTGAACTCATCTTCGAGAGGGTGAGCGGGGCAGGCGGGTTTCAGGGCACACGAGGCGCACTGGGTCTCATGGCCGCTATGCTCGAAGCAGGTCCAGCCGGATCCTACATTCTTACCGGAGGACATTGCAGGCTTACCAACAAGGGCTGCGCGAATCGGCTTCAAGACCTCGACCCGGCAGGGAACCTCATCAACTGCGCCCAAAGGAATCACGAAGACTTGAAGGCTCAACCCTACGCGGAAGCTTTGGCCTCCGCCGTGCTTCTAGGGAGTCTCGTTCCCGGCGCAAAAGGATTGACCAGGGAAGAGATTGTGAGGCACGTCGCGGCCCCCGGAGGAGACCCGAATAGCTTTGAGAGCACGCTTCAGGCATTTAGGGCCTACGGCTCCTTCTTTCACGAGCGGGAAAGGCGTTTCTTTTTTGATTTGGAGGAGAACGAAAGCGCCAAGGTGGAAATCGAGGCCACCCGCATTTCAGACGAGAAGGCAAGGGCAGAGATCGTCTCCATATGGAAACAGGACCTCTTTAAAGAGGCTCATCTCGCGGTGGTGTTCTCCGATGTGGAGACATCAAGGAGTGCCCTTGATCAACTTCCGAAGAACACGCTTCGTTTCATTCTTGCCCCCCGTCGACTCGACCGATTCGAGAGGCATGCCCTCTACTATGGCTCGGAGATGAGAAATCAGATCCTGCTTTTCGAGCCCCATGAAGAGGCTGCCAACCTGCTCACGAATCCCGATATTCTTGTCGCGGCCAAAAGGTCAATGGCCGCTTCAGGCTTACTCTCCTCTGCTGCATCCCCGGAGAGGAGCAAGAGGTATGAACGCATTGCGACAGAAGAGCGCAATACAGTCAAAAACCTCATTAAGGCATCAGGGCTTGAGTATGTAAGGATCGAGACCTGGGGCGAGCGGCCGGAAGAATCCGTCTTTGAGATGGAGTCCCTTGGCAAGGCCTATGATAAACTAGCAGTGCAGGAGCATCTTGCAAGGCAGTACTACCCTCCTCCAATGCTGACCGAACATGTCAGAGAGAATCTCCAATCGCTCTATGGGATGACCGTCTCCCAGGTTGAGAAGGTTTACAGAAACACTCCGGGCTATCCGGTGCCGATCATGGTGCCATCGGTTGTGCAAGCCATTGTTGCCCTTGT
>JAFGPH010000084.1 GCA_016926135.1 Deltaproteobacteria bacterium | reverse complement strand
TGGTGGACATGCCCCTGGAGGCCAGGATCCGCGTGTGGTTCAACCCTGAAATGAAGAGCAGAAACTTCATCGTGCCGGGCCTCACGGCCGTGATCATGATGGCCATCTGCGCCCTCATGACCGCCCTCAGCGTTTCCAGGGAAAAAGAGACCGGGACCCTGGAGCAGCTCTTCTCCACGCCGGTTTCGAGCGGCGAACTGCTCGTCGGGAAACTCCTGCCCTACCTCGCCCTGGGCCTGGTGGACCTGGCCCTGGTGGTGGGCGCGGGGGTGATCATCTTCGAAGTGCCTTTCCGGGGGAGTTACCTGAACCTGCTCCTCACGTCGCTTATCTTCCTGACAGGCACCCTGTCCTGGGGTCTCTTCATCTCGGTCATTTCCCGAAGCCAGCTCCAGGCCAGCCAGATCGCCATGCTAAGCGCCTTTCTTCCGTCATTCCTTCTCTCCGGATTCATTTACCCCATAGAGAACATGCCCGTGGTGCTCCAGGCACTTACCGTGATTGTGCCGGCCCGGTACTTCGTGGAAATCCTGAAGGGACTTTTTTTACAGGGGGTGGGGCTCTCCGTGCTCTGGCCCCAGGTGCTGGCCCTGGTGGTCTATGCCCTGCTGGTCTTGAACCTGGCGAGAAAGCGGTTTACCAAGAGGATCCACTGATGAGGCTGCTCATCCTGAGAGTCAGGGTACTTCTGCGCAAGGAACTCCTTCAGGTCCTCCGTGACCCGCGGCTCCGGTTCCTCATGGTGTTTCCTCCCCTCCTCCAGTTGGTGGCCTTTGGGTATGCCGCCAACCTGGACCTCCGCAACATCCCCATCGCCCTCTATGACGAGGACAACTCGCCCCTCTCCAGGGACCTGGCCTTCGCCTTCTCGGCCTCCGGCTACTTCAAGTTCGTATCCCACATCAGCCGCCCCGACGAGATGGCCCATCTCATCGACAGGGGCAGCGTCAAGGCCGTGCTCCATTTCGGCCCGGACCTCTCGGAGCGCGCAGGAGGAGGGAAAACCGCCTTGGTCCAAGTCATCGTGGCCGGTACCAACTCCAATACCGCATCCCTGGTGCAGAGCTACTCTGCCCAGATCATCGAGAGGTTCAACCGGGGCCTCCTGAGACAGCGGATCGACCGCAATCCCCAGTTGAAAATCGTGATCCCTTCCGGCTCGGAAGGGATCGTCCGCCTGGAGCCCCGGGTCTGGTACAACACGGAACTCCTCTCACGCAACTTCTACGTCCCCGGGATCATCGCCCTCGTCATCATGGTCTCGGTGCTCAACCTGACCGCCATGGCCGTGGTGAGGGAAAAGGAGGTAGGCACCATGGAGCAGATCATGGTGACCCCCATCCGGCCCGTGGAGTTCATTCTGGGGAAGACCATTCCCTTTGCCATGATCGGCATCTTCCAGGTCGCCCTCATCACCTCGGTGGGCGTCTTCTGGTTCGGCGTACCCATGAGGGGAAGCCTGGTTCTGCTCTTTGCCTCCCTGCTCGTCTACCTGCTCTCCTTTCTGGCCCTGGGGCTCTTCATCTCCACCATCAGCCGCAACCAGCAGCAGGCCCTCGTGAGCACCTTCTTCTTCATCTTCCCTATCATCCTCCTCTCCGGGTTCATCTTCCCCATTGCCAACATGCCCCCCGTCATCCAGGTCGTCACCTACGTGAATCCCCTGCGCTACTTCCTGGTGATCATCCGCGACATCTTTCTGAAAGGGACCGGACTGGAGACCCTCTGGCCTCAGTTCGCGGCCCTCCTGGCCATCGGCGTCCTCGTCATGACCCTCGCCGTCCGCCGCGTGAGCAAGACCCTGGACTAGCCAGCCCCGCGGTTTACTATGGTGTACTCTTCTTATCACAGCTTTCTTTGGTGCTGAGATATACTCTCTTATCCAAGGTTTGGGTGAGGTTGTGATCGCCAAGAGAAATCCGTGCTTGGCCCGAAGTGAAGAAAGCCTTGACCCCTAACGCCAGTATGAATGCGAACCCATCCCTTGCTCTTTTCTTTCGGACCCTTTTCACGATCATCCTTCCTCCGTCCGCTTACCATCTGTGATCCAATCCCCGAACAGAAGAGCGTCTTCTCAGTGTTCAGGGGCTGTCCTGGGCGTGCTGGATTTGCTATTGTTTCAATGTGAGAAAGCCTTCGATGGCATCTCTTGTGGCGAGTGCCATTGGACGGGGCTTCTTCGAAGCGGTCGTGTCTTTGGGCCGGATCTGTGGTATCTTTAAATAACGAGCTTTCTGCCGTCCCGTCAACGAGTTTGGAGGTCCATGAAGGGAGATCAAAAAAAGCGCGTATTCAGGGTGGCCTGCAAACCTGTGCTGCTCACCCTGGTTCTGATGCTCGCCACATCGGGCTGTCGTATCGGCTATATCCTTCATGCAGCGGCCGGCCAGTTCAAACTGCTCGCCGGCGCCGTCCCGGTGGAGGAGGCCCTCAAGGAATCCGCCCTTCCGCCGGACGAACAGGAAAGGCTCCGGCTTGTGGCCCGGATCAAGGATTTCGGAGAAACGGAACTCGGGTTGAAGAGGACGGAAAACTATCAGACCGTGTACCTGAAGTCACGGCAGTGCCCCATCTATACGGTCGCCGCATCGCCGAAAGACAGACTCACCCGCGTCACGTGGTGGTTTCCGGTCGTGGGGGATATGCCCTACCTCGGCTTCTTTGACCTGGAGAGCGCCCGGAAGGAAAAGGAGAAACTTCTCAGAAAGGATCTGGACGTGAGCCTTGCCAGGGCGGACGCCTACAGCACGCTGGGGTGGTTCAAGGACCCCGTTACGCTGAATCTCCTGGAAGGGACCACCCTGGA
>JAFGPH010000514.1 GCA_016926135.1 Deltaproteobacteria bacterium | reverse complement strand
TGGGTTCAGTGGAGAGGAAGCAATACGGGATTGCATCAGGGGCCGTGGGTACCATGAGGCTCCTGGGTATGATGTTCAGCATGGGGGTCGCCACCGTCCTGTTCGCCCTCTTCATCGGGAGGGTGCAGATCACCGGTGAACACCACCCGGCGCTCATGCAAAGCGTCCAGACAGCCTTCGGCATCTTCGGCCTCCTCTGCTTCGGAGGGGTCTTCGCCTCCCTCGTGAGGGGCAGGGTGCATTCCGGCTAGTGTCCCGTTTCATCGGCACCTCAGAGATCGTTGCGGCCTGGACGACCACCCCCCGACGCCCCCTCGATCGCCCGGCATTGATTAACGTATTCGTGCGAGGCAAGACACCGGCAGGTTGCAGAAAGCTGCCCGCGAGGTTGGCTCAGCGCCCTCCGTTTGCGGCCGGGTGTCTCGGTTTCCCCGTTCTATTGGGAGGGAAGACGGCAGAGCGGAGTTTTGAGTGTCCGAAGCGAGCGCCTTGTGATGAGCATGAGCGTACTTATATTTTGTTCAGGGAGTGCCTCAGACAATGAAGTGCGCAAGGTTCACAAAAGATCATCTGCCGGGGCCGATTTCGGTCCATGTAAGGGATGACGAGCTTGATTTCGGAGCGGCCAAAGGCATCGCTGACGCCAAGGCAAGGGAACTTCACCCGGAGCCAATGCTGCTGGGGTGGTACGACGGGACTGCGGGACGCTTTTCCCCCAACGTGGAGTGTTGCAGCGAAGAGAAGCCGGGTTGGATCGTCTACGCCGAATCAAGGGGGGGAAACGTCACCATAGACATCAACGACGAGACCTTCGTTTTCATCTATGGTGTATTTCCCGAAGAGGGAACAGAGGGTGTCCCGTCCGGCGATAGAGGGTCAAAAGAGCGAGGGAGAAAAACATGAATGAGAACAGCGTGATTTTTCCATGTCCTGCATGCGGGACAAAGAACCGGATACCGAAAAACCGTATCCAAGGCCGGCCGGTCTGCGGAAAGTGCCGCACACCTCTCTCTCCGCGCGTCTTCCTGGATCACCCCGTCGAAATCACCGACAGGACGTTCCAGGGAGAAGTCATGGACCACTCCGGAGCAGTGCTGGTGGATTGCTGGGCTCCCTGGTGCGGGCCGTGCCGCATGGTTGCCCCCATTTTGGACGAACTGGCAGCGCAGTATGCGGGCCGTGTCAAGATCGCCAAGCTCAACGTGGATGAGAATCCAGTGACCGCGTCGCAGCAGGGCATCCGGAGCATCCCGACCATGCTGCTTTTCAAGGGAGGGAGACTGGTGGACAAGGTGATCGGCGCCCTTCCCAAGGGGGAGATCGAAAAGCACATCCTCAACCTGATTTGAAGACCACCCCGAGGGCGATCCCGTCCACCTCGCCAGCACGATTCCTTTGTATCCGAGGACAAGTCTGTCGCGCTGCAATCGGATGCCATACTATCCTGCCTGTGTGTCACGCGCGGTTCGGTGTGGACTCCTCAGGGTGAAGCAGGCGGGAAGACAGTGGCTTCACATTCCGCCATTCTTTGGAAGAGGTTTCCGCATACCACAAATCGAAATTCCTCTGGAGATTCAGCCACAATTCAGGTGTGGCATCCAATGCACGGGACAGGCGCAAAGCCATGTCCGGAGTGACGGAACCTCTTTGATTAAGGATTTTGGACAAGGTTTTCCTTGAAACGCCGAGGAGATTAGCCATGTCCATCACTGGTATACCCAGCGGCTCCAGATAGTCTTCCTTGATGATCTTCCCCGGATGAGTAGGCTGCCTCTTCATCCTTCCCATGACTTGAACCTCTCAATGATGACGGTCCAGGAAAAAGTCAGATTTACCACGAAGAGCACGAAGGGCACGAAGATAAAATACTGACATTATGTTGTATTTTCTCTGCGCCTTTGCGTCTCTGCGCGATATTATGACTTCTCACGAGGTCGTCAGTCTTGGAGCCAATAAATTTTGGGAGATGCCCTGATGGTGGATCATCACTCTGCGGGGGATCGAACTTGACATACTATAAATGGTATGGGTAGAATGATCCATGTGGCACATCGAGGAACACCGCCGTGTGGACAAGCAAGCGTTAACCCTGCCCAAAGAAGTCCTAAAACGGTATGAAAAGTGGAAGGACATCGCTGCCCTTTCCGGGCCGGCGGGACTCCGATGGATCAAAGGGTTCCACGACGAGGCTCTGACTGGGAAATGGAAAGGGCATCGTTCATCAAGACTCGGAGAGCAGCATCGTATCATTTACCGGGTCGCGCCAAGTCAGCAGCTGTTCCAAGTCTTTTCAATCACTGCGCATGAGTATCGGAGGTCGTCATGAGTGAATTCCGTCCAGCGAGGAAGCGTATCAATGTTACGGTAGGTGAGTCGGTACGCATCATCCGTGAATTGCAGGGTCTCAGCCAGAACCAACTCGCAGATCTTACGGGAATCCCACAAGCCACCCTCTCCGGGATCGAGAACGACAGAGTCCGCCTGGGTGTGGAGCGTGCCAAAGTTATCGCGCGTGCCCTGAAGTGCCATCCCGCTGCGTTGGTCTTCCCTGGCTGGGAGGACTATCTTGAATCTGCGGCGTGATGGCGGTCATTTGGGTGAGGGAAGAATTCAATGGGATCTCCGCCCCGTCCAATCAAGTGACAGCTTGCCACCCGTTGCCTCAGTCTCTCCCATACACTTTCCTTTCACTGTGCATTTCAATTCTGTGACCGACGTGGAAAGCGAATGTCAATATATCACGAACGTCCCTCTCTCCCTCTCCTCACTTGTTGCTGTTCTAAGCTATTCATGAAGGGTGGAGGCATGCAGTCGCAAACCAAGTGCCCGGACCACCTTGAGCACTGTGGCAAACTCAGGGTTGCCTTCGGGAGACAGCGCCTTGTAAAGACTCTCTCGGCCCAGGCCAGCTTCGCGGGCGATTTGTGCCATGCCTTTAGCGCGCGCGATGTCCCCCAATGCGGCAGCGATCAATGCGGGGTCTCCATCTTCGAGGGCAGCCTCCAGGTAGGCGGCCATGTCTTCGGAGGTCTCCAGATGAGCCGTCACGTCCCAAGGTCGCGTTTTGGTCTTTGCCATTGCTTTCCCCTATAAGCCTCTCGCCAGCTCCTGCGCAATCCTGATATCCCGATCCTGGGTACGTTTGACACCCCCTGCGAGCAGAATCACCAGAGTTTTCCCGCGCTGCGCAAAATATACCCGGTACCCGGGACCGTAATCGATACGCATTTCTGAGACGCCTTCGCCTACCGGCTTTACATCGCCGGGGTTGCCCAGTGACAGCCGTCGGATTCGAGTATTGATGCGAGCCCGCGCCCGCCGATCACGCAACCTCTCAAACCACTGAGAAAACACTTCAGTCTGGCGCGGACATCAATCATGGGCTAATTGTATTCCATGGGATACACGAAGTCAAGTGAATACAGAGGGTACTAAGAAGGGGTGGTGGGACAATCCGTTAAAGACCCTGTCCTCCGGTCCAAATTCATTAGGTCCTTTGAGGACGCATGCGCATTACCATCTCCTGCGCTATGGGCAGGAGAAATGCCTTTAATTCATCCAGGCTCAGAGGTTTGATCATCCTTGGCAGAAACCGGAAGTCGGCGACTCTCAACAGATTCGTCGCGAAGTGAAGTGTTCCAAGTTCGGTGTCCAGTTCTGCCTCCTTCTCACGTGCCCGACTCACCAGGTAATCCAGGGAGTAGTTTGATTCCGTCAGAATAAAGAACAGGTCAACGAAGTCCTTTGCCTCAGGAGGCTCACGACCCAATATGGCGGAGATTTTGTTCGCTGCAATGTCCTCAAAAGAATCGACCACAATTCAGGTGTGGCATCCAATGCACGGGACAGGCGCAAAGCCATGTCCGGAGTGA
>JAFGPH010000083.1 GCA_016926135.1 Deltaproteobacteria bacterium | reverse complement strand
TAAAACCGGCGGCCAGGCAACACGGATGGCGAATGCGTTCTACAAGAAGTTCAAACCGAAGGAATATGACGACACCAGAGTCTTCTATCTTCACTCACACGGTCCAGGCTTTTTCCATACCAAAGGGCCGGTCAACAAGATCGACGACCTGAAGGGCCTCCGGATCAAGAGCGATGCCAATACGTCCAAGGTGGTGGTCGCTGCCGGGGGTACACCCACCACGATGCCCATGTTGGAGACCTACGATGCCCTGAAACGAGGGCTCGCGGATGGCGTACTCCTTCCCATTGAGACCTTGAAGGGCTGGAAGTTCGGGGAGGTCTGCAAGTTCACCTATGAGAACCCCGGTAACGCCTATGGGAACGGCTTTTTCGTCGCCATGAACAAGGAGAGATGGAACGCCCTCCCGAAAGACATTCAGCAGATCATCGACAAGCTCAACGAAGAATGGTTCGAGAAGCAGGCGAACCTGTGGACCTCCATCGATGACGAGGGACGTGAGTTTGCGATCAAGTCCGGTCATAAGATTGTATTGGCCTCCCCTGAGGAACAGGCCGTCATGCGGAAGAGGATGCAACCTGTGCTGGATGCTTACGTCAAGAGCATGAAGGAGAAAGGTCTCCCGGGTGAGGAAGTGCTCAAGTGGTGCCAGGATTACCTCAAAACCGCACCTGCCCGTTGATACGAGCAACATTGGTTCTGGGGGCAGTGTGACGGCTGCCCCCAACCCATCTCGCCAGGATAGGAGGAAATGATGAGGGGCTGGTTTGCCTTTGAGCGTTCCTTATGCAGATTTCTTCTGCTCATATCCGGATGTACCCTTGCTTTTATGTTCCTCTTTACGCTTACGAATGTGGTGATGAGGGCCTTCGGGAAACCAATCGTGGGGGATTTCGAAGTCATCTCCTTTTTGGGTGCGGTGGTGATCGGCTTTGCCATTCCTTACACATCCATCTTCAAGGGGCACATCATGGTCGATTTCTTCCTGGCGATATTGCCCAGGCATGTGAGCCGTTGGGTGGAGGTAGCCACTCGAATCATGGCGATAGCGCTCTTCTTGTGGGCAGGCTATCAATTCGTTCTCATGAGCTTCGACCTCATCAAGTCACACGAAGTCACGCCTGTCTTCAGAATGCCTTACTACCCCATTTCGTTTGGACTGGCATTCTGCTGCGTTATTCAATGTTTCACCCTTTTTTCACAGATGATCCAGATTGTTGGAGGCCGACATGAGTGATATAACAATCGGAATAGTCGGCATTTTTGTTCTGTTGACCACGTTCTTGACCGGAATCGAGCTGGCGTATGGCATGGCGATTATCGGTTTCATAGGGCTTGGCTATCTCGGCACGTGGAGCGCAGCCTCCAACCAACTCGTCAAGGATCTATTCGAGACCTTTACCTCTTATGGGTTTACCGTCATCCCCCTCTTCGTCCTCATGGGTCAGGTCGCATCGAATTCAGACATTGCCCGGAAGCTCTACAATTCGGCCCAGAAATACGTAGGCCATATACCCGGAGGGCTGGCCATGACGACGGTTGTGGGAGCAACGCTCTTTAAGGCCATGTGCGGATCAACGCTCGCCACCTGCGCCACATTTGCGGGAATTGCCATTCCGGAAATGTCGCGCCTGGGTTACAGCAAAAAGCTCTCCACAGGCGTCGTAGCCTCCGTGGGCACCCTCGGGATGCTGATTCCTCCGAGCGTCCCCCTGATGATCTACGGTCTGATCACGGAACAATCCATCGGAGAGCTCTTCCTTGCCGGGGTGATCCCCGGATTGCTCATTTCCCTTTTCTTCATATTCGTCATCGTGGGCTGGGTCAGGATCGATCCTTCCATTGCCCAGCGGGCAGCAAGATCGACGTGGAAGGAGCGATTGAAGTCGTCCCCTGATTTCGTGTGGGTAGCAATCATCTTCTTCGTGGTTATCGGAGGGCTCATGAAGGGGTGGTTTTCGCCCACAGAGGCGGGGAGTATCGGTACGGCAGCGGTGCTCTTAATGGCTTACACAAAAAGGTCGCTTCCCTTCATGAAGCTGGTCAAATCCTTCGAGGAATCGCTTCGAACCGCCTGCATGGTGCTCTTTCTTATTGGAGGTTCCGTTGTGTTTGGTCATTTCCTCGCAGTGACGGGAATCCCCTTTATCGCCGCCGACTGGGTAGCCGGCTTGCAGCTGAACAAGAACATTATTATGGTGATCATCATCCTCATCTACCTGATCGGCGGTTCCATCATCGATGATCTGGCATTCATGATCCTCGCAACCCCTATCTTTTATCCTGCCGTCATCAAGCTGGGTTTTGATCCCATATGGTTCGGTATCATGATCGGGATTACCCTCATGATCGGCGTGATCATCCCTCCCGTGGCCATTTCTGTTTTTGTGGTCAAGAACATAACGGGGGAGCCGTTCGGCGTGATCTATGCGGGGGTCCTCCCGTTCCTCCTGAGTCTTTTTGCCTGCGCTGTATTGCTCTTTTTCTTCCCGGAGATAGCCCTGTTCCTGCCCCAGGTCATGAAATAGCCCGTTGACCGAAATCGGGAAGCGGAGGCCGGAGAGTGTGAGATCCCTAATGGAGGTACCCAATGAGTCTCAAAGTCGTAAACGTTTTCACTTTGCCCGATGTCGATTTTGGCGATGAACTGCTCGACCCCCTTGATGCGATACTCGCCAAGGGGATGTGGATGAAGGAAGAGGAGATCATCGCTCACGCAGGCGATGCGGACGCCCTCATCGGTGTGGTCTCCGTTCAGCCCTTCAACCGTCATCTGCTTGAGGCCCTGCCCAGGTGCCGTGTGATTGCGGGCATCGGCATCGGGTATGACAAGACCGATCTGGAAGCGGCGACCAAGCTGGGTATAGCGGTGACCAATGTCCCTGATTACTGCCTGGACGAGGTCTCAGGGCTCGCCGTCGGGCTGATGCTGGCCCTGGGCCACAGGTTACTCCAGGTGGACAGGGCGGTACGGGAACGGCGGGTGGTTTTTACGATGGACAAGAAGGCCCTGGATGAAATAGCCCGGCCCATGTACCGGATGCGGGGCCAGACGCTCGGCATTGTGGGCCTTGGCAAGATCGGGACGGTGACGGCCCTGAAGGCCCTGGGATTGGGGATGCGCGTGATCGCCTATGATCCCTATGTCCTGGGCCCGGTTATGGAAAGCCGGGGAGTGAAGCCTGTGGACTTCGACACACTCCACCGGGAATCCGATTTTATCAGTATTCACACCCCGCTGACCTCCGAGACAAGCAAGATGTTCGGTTACGAGCAGTTCAAGAAGATGAAGCCTTCCGCGTACTTTGTAAATACGGCGAGGGGGGGGTGCGTAGACCAGCCCGGGCTGATCCAGGCATTGAAGGAATCGCTGATCGCCGGCGCCGCGATCGACGTGACCATCGATGAACCGATCGCCCCGGACAATCCGCTTCTCACCATGAAGAATGTCGTGCTTACCGGACACAGTGCCTGGTACTCGGTTACAGCAGAGGCTGACTTGTACAGGAGGCCCATGACTCAGGTCGTTCAGGCCCTGAGAGGGGAATTGCCTGCCTATACGGTCAACACGGACGTGAGGACAAAGTGGATGGCAAGGTGGGGCAAGAAGGCGTGATGGCCTTTGCCATGGAAGAGGGCCTGATCGAGATGAAAAAGATGCCCGAGGAAAACCTGGCTCACCTCGAGCTTGCAGCCGGAGGCAAGAAGAAGCGGGGACCCAGAAGGGCCTCAAAACAAGGATTGATCAACACGGCAACGACGCTGGCCGTTCTTTTTTCAGGGTTGACCCGAAGTCCGTTGAAACCATGCTGGCCGAGGAGGTGCTTGAGAACGTGTCTGTCCTGACTGAAGCGGAAAAGGGCGCTACGTGGCTGCTCATGGGCAATGAGGCGATTGCCCGTGGCGCCATGGAGGCCGGTATCAGCTTTGCAGCGGGATATCCGGGCACGCCTTCATCTGAAATCATTGAAAACCTTGCCAATGCCGCCAAGGCGCGGAACATCTACGTCGAGTGGTCCGTCAATGAGAAGGTGGCACTAGAGATCGCCTCAGCAGCCTCCTATGGCGAATTGCGATCCCTGGCCGTCATGAAGATGGTGGGGATGAACGTGGCGGCCGATTTCCTCTTGCACCTGGCCCAGTACGGGACCCGGGGCGGTATGGTTCTTGTTTCCTGTGACGACCCCGGGTTCTTATCCAGCACCAATGAAGGCGACTCGCGGCCCTACGCCCAAATGATGGAGCTGCCCCTCCTGGAGCCGGGAGACTTTCAGGAGGCCAAGGACATGACCCGATGGGCCTTTGACCTCTCCGAAGAGATCAGGAACGTAATCTTGATCCGCAGCGTCACTCGCCTTTCCCATGCGAGCGGCAACGTGGTCATGGGGGAACTCCCTCCTGATATCCAAGTCCGCGCTCGTTTTACCTATGATGGCCCCCCCCTGGATACCATGAAAGGGCCGGTCGTAAACCGGCCCTGGGCTGTCGGCGAATTCCGTCGCATGCAACACGAAAAACTCAAAAGGGCCGTTGGACTTTTTGAGGACTCGCCCTTTAATACATACACGGGCCCGGACAGGCCCGAGCTTCTTCTCATCACAAGTTCCGCCTGCCATTTATACAGCCGCGAGGCAATCCATCTCCTGGGCGCCTCAAACCGGGTGGGCCTCCTGAAGCTGGGTACCACATGGCCCTTGCCGCCCCGTCTCCTAGAGAAATACCTTGGCCTCACGGACAAGATTCTGGTCGTCGAGGAAGTCCTGCCCTTCATGGAGGAGAACGTCAAGGCCCTTGCGGCCGACCTTGGCCGCCGGATCGGCATCAAGACGTTCTTCGGAAAGGCTGACGGCAGCCTCCCCAGAGAGAACGAAATGAATCCGGACCTGGTCGTGACGGCCCTTTCCAGAATCCTGGGAATTCCCTATGAGGACGTGTCCCCGGCCTATCTGGAAAGAGCGGAAGAGATCGCGGCGGTGGGTGCGCCTGCAAGGGCCCTCACCTTCTGCCCCGGGTGCCCGCACCGGGCCTCCTTCTGGTCCATCCACAATGTTCTTCAACTGGACCATCAGGAAGGTTTCGTGTGTGGCGATATCGGCTGCTACACCCTCGGTATCTCTCCGAGCGGATTCGACACCATCAAGACCCTCCATTCCATGGGTTCGGGTGCCGGACTGGCGAGCGGATTCGGAAAGCTGGAGGTCTTCGGCCTGACCCAGCCCGTCTTTGCCGTCTGTGGGGATTCCACCTTCTACCACGCCGTCATGCCGGCCCTGGTCAACGCTATCCATAACAAGGCCAGGTTCACCCTGATTGTTCTGGATAACGGTGGTACGGCCATGACCGGGTTTCAGGCCCATCCGGGTCTTGAGGTGAACGCTGCGGGTGAAAGGGTACCTGCCATCGATATTCCAACGCTTTGCGTGGCCATGGGGGCCAGGGTGAAGGTGTGCGATCCCTTTGATCTGGAGGGAACACAGAACACCCTCCTCAAGATGATGGAGGACGGCCAGGGGGTGAAAGTGGTGGTTCTGCGTCAGAGCTGCGCCCTGAGCCCTGAAAAGAGAGGCAGGAAGATGTTCCATATGGCCGTAGATGAGCACCTCTGCCTGGGAGAGGACTGTGGGTGTAACCGGCTGTGTACGAGGATATTCAAATGTCCCGGCCTTATCTGGGACAGTGAAAAGAGGGCGGCCAGGATCGATGAGGTGATCTGTGTAGGGTGCGGTGTATGTGCCTCCATCTGCCCCTCCGGCGCCATAGAGAGAAGGGAGGTTGCATAGGAAGTGGGAGAGAAACCGCTGTCACAGGACCCCTATAACCTGATCATCACGGGCACAGGAGGACAGGGCAACGTCCTTGCCTCCCGCATGGTGGGAGAAATGCTCTCCCGCCTGGGCCTGCAGGTAACCATTGGAGAAACCTTCGGGGCTTCCCAAAGAGGGGGCTCGGTCATGAGCCATCTGAGGATATCCGAGCGCTCGGCATTCTCTCCCCAGATACCCAAAGGCAGGGCCCACATGGTGGTCTCCCTTGAGCCGGCTGAGGCCATCCGGGTTCTGAAAGCCTATGGAAATCCGGCGGTCAAGGTGCTGACCAATACACGCCCGATCCACCCTATAGGAGTGATTAGCGGCGACCAGACCTATCCGTCTCTTCAGGAGCTTAAAGGGTGGATCAAGGAGACCTCTCAACGGGCCTGGTTTATGGATTCCACGGCAGCCGCCCTGGCGATGGGAAATCCTATACTCGGAAACGTGATCCTGGTCGGAGCCCTTGCGGCTACGGCTGTCCTTCCCCTCGAGAGGAAGCACTTTGAGGCGGTCCTTTCACGAAGAATGAGCCCGGACAAGGTTGCCCTGAATCTCTCCGCCTACGATACGGGAGCATCCATGATTGCCTGAGAGCTTCTCGGGAATCAGCGCGGGCTCCGAGAAAAGGGAAAGGGGAACTTCACCTATGATTGATTTCAGGAAGGCGGTTCGAGACGAAGAGGACGCCATCATAAAGGTGAGAAGAGCATTGCACAGGATTCCCGAAACGGCATTCTGTGAAAGGAAAACCTCTGCTTTTGTCGCCAATCATCTGAACAGAATGGGGCTCAAGGTCGAAACCGGAGTGGCCGAAACCGGGGTGGTGGGATTGCTGGAACTCGGAAAAAGGGGAAAAACCCTGATGATCCGGGCGGACATGGATGCCCTTCCACTGCCGGAAGAAACCGGGCTGCCTTTTGCTTCCACGCACGATGGGTTTATGCATGCGTGTGGGCATGATGCCCACATGGCGATGGCCCTGGGAGCAGCTTCCATACTCAGCAAGATCAAAGAAGGACTTAAAGGCAACATTAAATTCGTTTTCCAACCCGCTGAGGAGGGCCCTGGAGGGGCCAAGCCCATGATCGATGCAGGTGTGCTGGAAAGCCCGAAGGTGGACCTTGCTCTTGGCTGCCATCTGCACGATGGGCACGAAGGAACCATTGGCGTAAAGGCCGGGCGCGTGCTGGCCGCCAACGACCGGTTTGACCTGAGGATCCTTGGCAAAGGCGGGCATGGAGCCATGCCTCATCTTTGCGTGGATCCGATTGATGTTGGCGTGCAAGTCATAAATGCACTGCAGCGGATTTCCAGCAGACACGTCAATCCCATGAGTCCTATTGTGTTGACGATAGGCAGCTTCCACGCCGGCTCCGGCTTCAATATCATCCCGAGTGAGAGTGATATGACGGGAACGACCAGGACCTTCGACCGGAGAATTTGGGATTCCTGGCAGGAACGCATGGAAAAGATTATCAAAGGCATCTGCGAGGCCATGGGGGCTGGATATGAGTTCAAATACCACCGCGGCTATCCGCCCACCGTAAACGATGAGGCCCTTGTTGAAATCGTTCGTCGCTGTGCTGCCGAAGTCGTAGGAGAGGGAAACGTGTTCGAACCGGAACCCATTATGGCCGGAGACGACATGTCCTACTTCTTGGAGAGGGTTCCGGGTTTCTTCTTTTTTCTGGGGGCGGGCTTTGAAGGCTCAGCGCCGTTGCACAACAGCCGGTTTGATTTCCATGAGGAAATCCTTGCTACAGGGGTCGAGATGTACCTGCGTTTGGCCTGTGAGCTGTTGAACTAGGGGAACTATACCATGGGATTTCGGTTACTCAGTTACCGGTCGGATAAGGAAGAACCCCGTGCTGGACTCCTTGTGGAAGACAAGATCGTGATGGATATCGAGACGGCCCTTGAGGCCCGTGGGGTGGCCCTGGCGGGGTTTCAGCGAAGCTCTGTTCTGTCGGTTCTGGAAAACTGGCAGAATGCACTGCCGGCCCTCAGAGATCTGGCGGGAAACAGCAAGGCGTCATCTTCTGCCGTGGTTGGCCCCCTGTCCACCATCCGGCTTGCAGCCCCCATTCTGTACCCCCCGAACATTTACTGCGCAGCCGCCAACTACGTGGATCACAGCAAAGAGATGGGCGACAACCCTCTGCCTGACAAGAGCCAGGCTCGTCCTTACTTCTTCACCAAATTGCCGCGGCAAACCGTTATCGGTCACGATGAACCCATCCAAATCCCTTATCCCGAAGCCAAGGTGGACTGGGAGGCGGAGATCGGCGTGGTCATGGGGCGACACTGTCGAAATGTGCCGGCCGCGCAGGCCATGCAATACGTGGCAGGTTTCACCGTCCTGAATGACCTCTCGGACCGGGCCAGGAATTTTAGAAAAGACTGGGACTTCAAGTTCGATTGGCTGGGTGGCAAATCATTCAACACCTCTGCACCCTTGGGACCCTGGATAACGCCTGTGGAGTTCATTGGCGATCCGCACGATTTGTCCATCCGGCTCTGGGTGAACGAAGAACTCATGCAGAATGCCTCCAGCCGTCAAATGTACTTTACCATCCCTGAACAAATCGAATATCTGAGCGGACTACTGAGTCTCCTGCCCGGAGACGTCATCTCCACGGGGACCCCCATGGGTGTCGGCCACGCTCGAGGCAGGTATCTGAGCCCTGGAGACACGGTAACCATAAGCGTTGAGGGACTGGGCACGATCAAGAACCCTGTGACGTCTGGTTTTTAACCCCGCTCCATTTGGAAATCCAGGGTTCCGGATGAGCATGAAGTCAACCCTGGGAAGTGCCGTGTTCCAAGCCGATAACCTTCGGAGTTCCGCATCCGGCATTCACCCGGGGGCTACAGGTGACAGGCGGTGTCACCGTGACTCTTTCATGAAACAGGAAGGAGTCCATTATGGATTCCCATAGAAAACTTGCTTTGGTAACAGGGGCGGCAAGGGGGATTGGCAGGGCCATTGCACTGGATTTGGCTGCTCAGGGCGCAGACCTGGTCGTGAACTACAGATCGAGACCGGATGCAGCCGAAGAAGTGGTGGAAGAGATCAGGAGGATGGGGAAGCGGGCTATCCTGGTGAAGGCCGACGTGGCTGACGAAAGCCAGGTGAAAGACATGGTGGATCAGGCGGTAAAGGAACTGGGCACTATTGACATCCTCGTCCATAACGCAGCCCTTCACAGGGGAGGCCGAGTCCAAAAGATCGCACCGGAGGATTGGGACCTCGTGATCCGAACGGCCTTGAATGGGGCCTTTAACTGCTGCAGATTTCTGGTCCCCATGATGGTTGAGCAACGATGGGGCAGGATCATCAACATCTCCTCCAATGCGGGCCTCCACGGCTCTCCGGGCGATACGGCATACGGCTCAGCCAAGGCCGGGCTCATTGGATTCACGAAATCCCTGGCCAAGGAGGTGGCCAAACGCGGGATCACGGCCAATGCGGTCGTGCCGGGTTTCCTGCAAACGGACATGACAGCGCCTCTCTTTCACACCGAGGGAAGGCTCAAATCGGAAATCGAGGCGATACCCATGGGACGCCCCGGAGAGCCCCGGGAAATCGCAGATGTGGTCAGTTTTCTGGCATTCAAAGGCTCCTATGTAACCGGTGCGGTCATCCGGGTAGATGGCGGCATGGGCATGTAGGACATTTCATGGGAGGTTGGCATGATCCGATCTGTGAAGCAATATCTGGAGAGCCTCAAGGACGGCAGGGTACTGTATTGCCTGGGAGAGAGGGTAAGGGACGTGACGACCCACCCCCTGCTCGGGAATGTCATTCGGAGCGCGTCCATGGACTACTTTTTCCCCAACGATCCGAAGTATCACGATCTCTTTGTGGCGAAAAACGAAGAGGGCGAAGAAGTGAATGCCCTGTTTCTGTCCCCAAAGAGTGCCGAGGATCTTCTGAAACGAAGAGAGATTTTCCTGACCACATGGCGAACGGGCGGCGGGACCCAGCTCCACTGCATGGGTATTGACGCGATGGAAGCCTCCAAGGTTGTGGCGGAGAGGATGGACAGGCGTCTGGGAACCCACTATGCAGAACGTGTGGAGGCCTATCGGAGGTACTTGCAGAGAGGCGATCTCGGAATCACGGGTGCCATGACGGATGTGAAGGGGGACAGGAGTCTTCGTCCCTCAAAGCAGGAAGGACATCAGGACTACTACGTCAGGGTTGTCGATCAGCAGAAAGAGGGGATCGTTGTACGGGGAGCCAAGATGCATATCAGTTCCACCCCAGGTGCCAATGAGGCCATTGTTATGCCGTGCCGTGCCCATGGGGAGGACGACAAAGACTATGCCGTTGTCTTTGCCACGCCCCTGAATGCGGAAGGCATCAAACTCATTGCCTCAGAGCCGCCCATGAGGGAATCAGGGGAGGCGGGGGCTTGGGATTACCCGGTAAGCACGGCTTACGGACACGGGGCCTCTGAGTGTATGATTGTTTTTGATGATGTTTTCGTGCCGTGGGAGCGAGTGTTTATGTGCGGGGAATGGAAATTCTCCAGGGATGTCACTTACGCCTTTGCAACCTTCCATCGGCTTTTTGGTGTTTGCCGCATGACCACGGAACTCGAAATGCTGGCGGGTGTTGCCGCGCTGGTAGCCGAGTACAACGGGGTAGAGAACTACTCTCACATAAGAGACAAGCTGGCCTGGCTTGCCATGTATGCGGAGGCCGTGAGTGTCATAGGCAGGGCGTCTTGCCTCTACTGCGAAAAACAGCCGGACTCAGATGTGGTGAGCCCTAACACGGTTTACACGAACACCGCCAAGTACCTGTTCGCGGACAACTACCATCAGGCGGTGAAGACAGCCCACGACATCTGCGGCGGCATTGCGGACACCATACCCACATACGGCGACTGGACCAACCCTGAAACCCGCCCGTGGCTGGAGAAATACCTTGGCGGGAAAACCGGCATCCCGACCGAACACAGACTTCGGGCCATAAGGTTATTGAAGGACCTCACAAACCCCCATTTTCAAATCGGGAGTATTCACGGCGAAGGCTCTCTCGCCGCGCAGCGGATGTTCGTCTATGCCGGCGCTGAGTGGGGAAGGTTCAAGGCAGCTGCCAAGAGGGCAGCGGGCATTCCCGGATGGGAAGATGACCCCACCTATGGCTCCTTGCCTGACTACCCCTCTTGTGTCTCTTCGAAAATGCAGCAGGCAGACGAGTCATACAGGCTATGATCACATGGCCTCCCGCCGAGAGTAGAATCCATGGAGGCCACAGCGATCTGAGAGGCTCCAGGTCCGGCCTGGTCGGACCCCCCTTTAGAAAGGAGCGCCCTTTCAACAGAATTGAAAGGGGCACACCATCAACCATGGTCCTCAGCAGGCGCCGGCGACCCCTCTTCCCTGCGGGTGCCCCTTTTCCTGCTGTGCCACTTCCTCCTGCGTCTCTTTCTTCCTTCGTGGTGCTCGTCTGAAGAGGTTTCGGGCACCGGGGCGGGCTTCTTCTCTGGGGCAAGGCCGAAAATCCCGCCGGGCTTGGAACTGAAGACCACCTTCCCTGCGGACCATAGGACCGGACCGGCCTCCTTCTCCTCCCCCCGCGCCTCCGGGACGGCAGGCGGCTTCCGGGCCTTCGGCGGAGCGTCACGTCTCCGCCTCTGCGGGGCGGCGGTGCGTACTCGCCTCTCTTCCTCTTGGGATCCGCTCCGGTCCGGCTTGAACCAATTCTCTTCGGGCCAGACCACCGGGATCTTGTAACCGATCATGTCTTCAATGGGCGGGAGGTAGTAGACGGAGTCCTCGGAGGCGAAGGAGATGGCCCGCCCCTTCTTGCCCGCTCTTGCCGTTCGCCCGATCCGGTGGGCGTAGTTCTCAGGATCCTGGGGGAGTTCGTAGTTGATGACGTGGCTGATGTCTTCCACGTGGATCCCCCGGGATGCCACGTCGGTGGCAACCAGGATATTGGTTTTGCCCTTTCGGAACTCGTCCATCAGTCTGAGACGTGTTCGCTGTGGGAGATCGCCGGTGATGCCCTCCGCGGGCAGGCCGTTTCCCCTGAGCCTCCGCGCGAGCGCCTCCACGCCCGCCTTGGTGTTGTGGAAGATGAGGATCCGGGTCCACGGCTCACGTTCAAGAAGCCCCAGCAGCAGGGGCAGCCTTTCTTCGGATGCCACATGGTACAGGGACTGATCGATGCCTTCCGGCGTGATTTCCTCCGGAGAGATGGAGATGAACTCCGGCAGGTTCATGAAGTCATAGGTGAGGGCCAGAACCCGATAGGAGAGGGTCGCGGAAAAAAGCATGGAAAGACGTTGCTCGTAGTGGGGCAGCTTTCTCAGGATGGCGCGCATGTCCCTGGTGAAACCCAGGTCAAACAGGCGGTCCGCCTCATCAATGACCAGCACCTTGATCTCTGCGGGCTTGAAGATCCCCTGCTTCATGTAGTCGAGAATGCGGCCCGGTGTGCAGATCACGATGTCCGCCCCTTCACGGAGGACGTCCGCCTGCTTCTGGTAATCCATTCCCCCCACGACCTGAGCCAGAGACAGACCCGTGTACCTGCCGAGGGTCCTGGCATCCTCGTAGATCTGAAGGGCCAGTTCTCTGGTGGGGGCGACGACGAAGGCGTATGGGAACCCGGGTTTTCTCTCCTTCAGAGAGAGGAGACGGGCAAAAATGGTCACCAGGAAGGCCGCCGTCTTGCCTGTCCCGGTCTGGGCCTGGCCAGCCACGTCCTGGCCGGCCAGGGTGAGGGGCAGGGTCTGGGCCTGGATGGGAGTGCAATAGACAAACCCTGCCTCCCTGAGTCCGGCAAGGATTTCCGGTGGAAGGTTGAACTCCTCAAACCGGATCTTGGTGAGAAACTGGGGATGTTCCGCCCTCGGCAACTGTTCTTCGGGTTCCTGGTTTTCGGTCATGGTGCCCCTTACGCTTCATAGAATGGAATGCACTATACCTCTCTTCCATCGCAGAGTCCACCGTGATGCGCAAAGGCCAGCAATTGCAGATGACTTAGAGCTTGTCTGCGGATAAAACCCAGTACTGCTCCCTGGATAGAAAGATGATCCGATAAAATCGCTCGCGCAATTTTGTGATTTGACTGGCACCATTTTACGTATATAATATGCGTAAAAAAACGAGGATCGCATGAAGACAGCAAGCGTTGGGGAAATTCAGAAGAATTTTGCACGGATTCTTAAGAGAATCCGGACAGGTGAGGAAATTACCATTGTGAAACGGGGCAAACCCGTTGCAAAACTGACGGGATTGGGACCAAGAAACGGGATCGATTGGCCTGATTTTTACGAAGAAGCGATTCCCCTGAAGGGCAAACCCCTTTCCGAAGTGATCAT
>JAFGPH010000513.1 GCA_016926135.1 Deltaproteobacteria bacterium | reverse complement strand
GGCCACGATAATCCTCTCAGGCTGTGGGCCTTGTTCAGATAATCCGGCTCAGAAGAGATTCCTGCTTTTCTTGTAACGATAATCTAATGAAATTTCAAGGGAAAAGGTTCAGTAGGGCTCTTTGCCCCTGGCGATGGGGTAGCGCCGGCCGTAGCCGAAGGCCTTGGTCGTGACCTTGAGGCCGGGAGCGGCCTGGCGGCGCTTGTATTCGTTGAAGACGATCCGGTTCAACACCTCCCGGACCGTGTTCGGGTCGTAACCCTGGGCGACGATCTCCTCGAACCCGAGGTTTCCCACCACGGCCGCCTCGATGATTCCGTCCAGGATCTCGTAGGGGGGAAGGGTGTCCTGGTCCTTTTGATCCGGCCGCAGTTCTGCGGATGGGGGCCTGGCAATGATCCTCTCGGGAATGATCTCTTCGTCCCTGTTGATGAACCGCGCCAGCCGGTAGCAGAGGGTCTTGGGGATGTCGGAGATGACGGCGAGCCCCCCGTTCATGTCGCCGTACATGGTGCAGTAGCCCACAGCGGTCTCCGACTTGTTTCCGGTGCTGAGGAGAAGGGCCCCGAACTTGTTGGAAAGGGACATGAGGAGGGTTCCCCGGATGCGGGCCTGGATGTTCTCCTCCGTCTCATCCTCCCTGAGGCCCTCAAAGGCCGGCGCCAATTCCTTTCTGAACGAGGCGTAGATCCCGGTGATGGGGATCTCCCTGAAATCGATACCGAGGTTCCCGGCGAGCCTCGCAGCATCCTCGCGGCTCATGGATGAGGTGTAAGGCGAGGGCATGCTGACGCCCATGACGTTTTCCGCACCCAGAGCCCTCTGCGCCACCACGGCCACCAGGGAGGAGTCGATGCCGCCGCTCAGGCCTACGAGGGCCTTCTTGAAGCCGCATTTCCGGAGATAGTCGCGGGTTCCCATGATGAGGCCCTTGAGAATGGATTTCTCTTCCCGGGGAGGCGGCTCCGGAAGGGGAGGGTAGCTTGCTTCGCTGTCCCAGACGATCAGGTCCTCTTCGAATTCCTTCCCGAGCAGCACGAGTCCGGCCCCGGGATCCACGACCATGCTGGAGCCGTCAAAGAGGATGTCGTCATTGCCTCCCACCTGGTTGCAGTAAAGGGTGGGGAGGGAGTACTGCGTTGACAACTTCTGAAGGACGGCCCGGCGAACCGCCCTCTTGTTCAGGGTGTACGGGGACGAGGAGATGTTGACGAGCACGTGGATCTTCTTCTCTACCAGATCCGATACGGGATTCTCGGCGTATCTGGGAACCCCTTCGAAGTCGCCCACGTTCCAGATGTCCTCGCACACCGTGACACCGAAGCGGACCCCTGCCAGTTCAAAGAAAAGGCTCCTCGGGGCCGGTTGGAAGTAACGGGTCTCGTCAAAGACGTCATAGGTGGGAAGAAGTCTCTTTCCACCCTTTTTCAGGACCATCCCCTCCCCAATGAGGGCCACGGCGTTCACGAGCGGTTTTCCCGTCTTGCGGGGGTTCCTGTCCACAAAGCCGCAGAGGAGGTATAGCCCCTCCACCTGAGTGGCCAGCCTCTCCAGCCGGCTCAGGTTCTCGTTGACGAAACGGGACCTTTCGAGAAGGTCCTTGGGCGGGTATCCGATGAGGGAGAGTTCCGGGAACACGGCCAGAGAGCATCCCGATTCCCTGGCCCGTTTGCAGGCATCCACGATCAGGGAGGTATTGTGGTCGAAATCACCGATGATGGGGTTGGTCTGGCAGAGAGCGATTAACATTGATCATCGATCATTGATCATTGAGCATTTATCATTGAAGATGGATTAGTAACCATTGATCATCGATCATTGGTCATTGAGCATTTATCATTGAAGATGGATTAGTAACCATTGATCATCGATCATTGATCATTGAGCATTTATCATTGAAGATGGATTAGTAACCATTGATCATCGATCATTTGTCAGTGAGCGAGTCTGCGTGTCGTGGACTGCTCGGCAGACGCAGTCTTCGATCTCCTTGCCGTGAATACGCTCTTGGCGATGATGGCGATCAACTCTTCACATTCGGCCATCACAGAGGCGACAGCTCCGGATTCCAGCAGCGGGACCGCCATGATCACCTTGAGCCAGTATCTGGACTCTTTAAGCTCCTTGAGAACAATGCTGAGTTTGGAGATGAAATCGGCCAGCGACTGGGCTCCCCTCGCCTCTTCATACTTCGCGCCAGGTGAAGTGCCCGATCTAAGGAGTTGCTGGCCTACGTGGTTTCCGGTGTTGTTCTTGGGTAAGTGAGCGCACAATCCGATGACACGGACGGCGAACTGGAGCAACCTCTCTGCCAAGTCTTCGTCTTTGCGCTTTCCGGTCATGGCATGGGTCTTCCTGTGGCTGGAGGCAAACGCCAAATAATCAATGCTCAATGCGAAATGCCCAAGGCGACGTTGTCGTTTTTCAATACTAGATGCTCAATGATCGATAATCAATGCCAGGTATCCAGAACGCTATTATTCGTCTTCAATGATCAATGAAAAATGTCAGGCGGCTTTGCCTGCTTTTCCAATGGCCTTCAGGATCCTGGGGATTTGCTCATCCATGTGAATATTCAAGGGGATCGTGAGTGCACCGGAAAGCCATTCCCTGGTTTTAGGAAGGGCCCCCCTGGCGAAGCTACACCTCACCTCTCCCGCGGGGCCCTTGAAGGGGTAACCGCCCGGCAGGAGGCTCTTCCCCTCCAGGAGGTGCTCCCACTCCTCATAAAAGTGCCAGAAGTTGTCGTGCCAGTACACGGCACCGCACCCTTCCTCGGCCATTACCTTGTTGAACGCCTTGGCCTTTTCCGCGGAGGGAAGGAGGAAGATGACGAAGGTGGCTGTGTCTCCCTGGGGATCCAGTATATTTCTGAAGGTGATCCGGTCGATTCCTGCAAGGGCCTCCTTGATGCGGGCCTTGTTTTCCTTCTGTCTGGCCAGGATCACAGGGTCCAGCTTGCGGAGCTGGGCCAGGCCGAGGGCGCCCTGAAGCTCCATCATGCGATAGTTGAAACCGATGAAGCTGCGTTTTTCCAGCCCTCTGGGGAGGTCGGGATTGTGGTCGTGACCATGGTCGTGGTATTCGGAGGCCCTGATATAGAGTGCCTCGTCGTCGGTAATGATCATCCCTCCCTCGCCGGTCGTCAGAGTTTTTACCGAATCAAAGGAGAAGGTGCCCATCTTTCCGAATGTACCCAGGGCCTTGCCGTTCAGCCTGCCGCCGCAGGACTGGGCCGTGTCCTCCAGGACGGGGACCCCGTGCCTGTTGGCCACTTCCACGATCTCCGGCACGCGGGCCTGAGCCCCGCACATGTGGACCGGGATGACGGCCTTTGTCCGGGGGGTGATCCTTTTCTCCAGGTCATGGGGATCCATGCAGAGGGTGTCGTCGATCTCCGCAAAGACGGGTAAAGCGCCTGCATCCAGTATGGCCTCCCAGGTGGCCACGAAGGTGAATCCCTGGGTGATCACCTCATCACCAGGTCCCACGCCCAGGGCGGCCAGGGCGACCCTGAGCGCGGCGCTGCCGGATGAGACGGCAAGGGCATATCGGGCGCCGCAGTAACGGGCAAACTCGTTTTCGAATTCCTCCACCTTGTAGATGCCCTTTCTCTGGTCGTGGAACTCATAGCGGAAAAGCATCTTACGGGAAAGGACGTCCAGGATCTCACTCTTCTCTTCTTCACCGAGCACTTCGAAACCGGGCATGACTCACTCCTTCTCTCTTCCGATAAAGGCCTTCGTGTAGATTTCCTGGGCAACCTTGAGGGTCACAGGCCTGGGATTGTTCATCATGGGTCTCGTCACCTTGAGGGCCGCTTCGGCCATCTCCGGGATGGCTTCCTGGGGGATGAGGAGGTCTTTGAGCGTCCTGGGGATGCCCAGGTCTTCGGAAAGCTCGAACACCGCCTTGGGCGTAAGGGAGGCGAGTTCCCTGTCCGAAAGGCCGGACTCGGCCTCATCCATGGCCATGGCGATCTGGGAGAACTTCTCCACGTTCCCAGGGTAATTGTACTGCAGGACGTAGGGCAGCAAAACGGCATTGGCCGTGCCGTGAGGGATGTCAAAGAGGGCCCCCAGGGGGTAGGCGAGGGCGTGCACCGCCCCGACACCCGCCATGGCGAGCCCCAGGCCTGCCAGATAGCTTCCTTTCATCATGTTTTCCCGGTAGGTGTACCGCTTGCCGTCAAACACCGCCCCCCTCAGGCTGGAGGAGATCAGCTCTATGGCGGCGAGCGAGGCGGGTTCACTCATGAAATGGGCCTGCAGGGAGGTGTACGACTCGATGGCATGGGTGAGGGCATCCATCCCCGTGAAGGCACTCACTTCGGGGGGGAGGTCGAGGGTGAGCTCTGGATCCAGGATGGCGGTATGGGGATAGAGGAAAGGGCTGTTGATGCCTCCCTTGGTCTTGGTGGCCCTCATGGTGAAGACGGCGGTGAATGTGACCTCGCTTCCGGTGCCTGCCGTCGTGGGCACCATGATGGAAGGCAGGCCCGGCTTTTTCACGAGGCCCAGGCCGATATAGTCCGTGGCTTTCCCTTCGTTTTTCGCCAGCACGGCGATGGCCTTGGCCACATCCATGGTGCTTCCGCCTCCCAGCCCGATGACACACCGGACCCCCTCTTTGCGGGCGATCTCCACCCCCTCGTCCGCCAGGGCCGGGTGCGGTTCCGGCGTGACTTCTCCGTAGGGGATGGCCTTGACACGGCTGGCTTTCAGGGAGGCCAGTGCCCGGGCGCAGATGTCGGTTGTGTAAAGTTGCCGGTCTACCACAACGAGGGCACTTGAGGCCCCCAGGGCCCTGCATTCGGAACCCAACTGATCAAGGGTCCCGGCGCCGAAGACCATCCTCTTGATCCCTTCCACACTGATTGATTTCTCCATGAGCACCACTCCGTGGGTATGAGGTTTGGCCAACAGGATTATCCCAATGGCGTTCATAGATCAAGGACTAAGTTGCTCCCGTACATCGTCAAAAAGGCAACGAGGCGATGTCAAGGCGCTGACTGAATTCGGGGCTTCTCGATATGGCGAAATCGCCCCCGCCGAAGAATTCGTGTTGACTGGTTGTGACTTGGGCACTCCAGGGATCGTGGCACGGAAATGGCATGGTTGAAATGTGGGGTCACCCATTGACGTAAATGCAGTGGGGGCCTGTGGACAATGAATCCGGACAATTGAGTTCAGTACCCGTTCGGCCTGAGGTATCGAAGGGCGAACGGGCGCTGTTCATGCTTCGATCCCTCAGCAAGAAGGGACTTGCCTGAGATATTGTCCACCTCCATTTTGCCCAAACCGTAGGCAGGGGGTCTCGAACATGCGGAACGGACCGCGATGGTTCATGTCGTTTTGCGTTCCCAAGAGCATGAATTCCATAGCCTTTTATCCCAGCCCCTTCGATGACGGGGAGAGAGATCCCCCGAAGATCGGTTGGGATACTGCAGGGGGTGTTGCCCTCCGGGGGATCGCCAGCGTGTTCCTTGTCGACGATGAGGAAACGATACGGGAAGTCGGCAGGGAGGTCCTAAAGGCGCTTGGCTACCAGGTCATGACCGCTGGAGACGGGGAAGAGGCCGTCCGCCTCTATCAGAGACAGTGGCGTGGGATCGACCTCGTTTTGCTCGACATGGTCATGCCCAAGATGGATGGAGTCGAGGTCTACAAGTGCATGAAGCGGATCAATCCGCTGGTGAAGGTGCTTGTGATCACCGGATGCGGGTCAGGCGAGAAGACCACGGAGATCATGGACAGGGGCTGCAATGGATACATCCAGAAGCCCTTCGGCATCAGCGAACTCTCGGTCAAGATCAGAAACATTTGCGAAACCGGGACGGCCGCTTCACAGGGGGGACTATAGAGCGGAGGCCGAGGCATGTTTGAGAGATCTGAGGTGGCGGTTGCCGAGAACTATTTTCTGAAGCCCGGATACATCCTGGTTCCCAAGGAGCCTACCGTCATATCCACCGTGCTGGGCTCATGTGTTGCGGTCTGTCTCTATGACAGAAAACGAAAGGCCGGCGGGATGAACCACTTTCAGTTGCCTTCCATCAGCCGGCTGGAGGAGGCCACGGCACGGTACGGAAACGTATCTACCCTGGCGCTCATTGGCATGATGCTCGACGACGGATCCAAGATCAAGAACCTCGATGCACAGGTTTTCGGCGGGGCCTTCCAACCAAAGACAGGCCCGAAGAATGTGGGCTCGGAAAACATCCGGACGGCCAGGATGATCTTGAGACGAAAGCGGATTCCCATCGTTTCCGAAGACGTGGGCGGGGAAAAGGGCCGCAAGGTCGTCTACAACACCACCACCAATGAAGTGGCCGTGATCAGGGTGGACAAGATCCGGCAGGGGGACTGGTTTCCCTACATCGACAACCGCTAGACCGAGATCACCCTACCTCATCCAGCAGAGACCCCGTCATATCATCCTCTGAGACAAAAGGCATAGAATTTGCTTAGTTAACCCAAGTAGTGAAAAGAGATTCCAGAGGAGTTAGCTATTTCGCTGATGGGTCGAGATCTTTAGGAGGATATGAGCTTGACGAGAACTCAGATAATCTGGATATCCCGAAACGGTTTCGGAAGGGCGGGCAGTTTTTCCATAAGCCCCTTTATTTTAAAGAGTTTTTTGTTGATCCTTTTTCTCTGCGTCGCGGCCCTTCCTTTTCTCCAAAGAGGCATTTTTTTCCTTCAGAACAGGGTGTTTGAGCTTCAGTTGGAGAGAGATGATCTGAGGGCAGAAATCTTGACGCTTTTTCATGTCAGAAGTGCCCTGGCATCCCTGGAAGAGAAGGAGGGGATCCTGCGAAATCACTTCGGCATGGAAAAATACGAGTCCCTGGATCAGGCGGTGGGACTGGGAGGAGAGTCAAGATCGCGCCATTCGAAGAAAGGGTCGGTATCGCGGGGTAAGGAGGAACATGAGGGACAAACGGCTGCGGTTCTGTCTGCCATCAATCCCTACCGGGACCTCGCGGTGAAGGCCGAGGCCCTCACCTCCAACTACGAAGTGCTCAGCAGGCTGAAGATCCGGCAGGGGGAGATGTGGGAGCAGACACCCAGCATCGCACCGGTCATGATGGAAAAGCCAAGGGTCTCTTCAGGGTTTGGTCTCAGGAAGAATCCCTTTACCAACAGGGTCGAGTTTCATGCAGGCGTGGATCTGGTCGGCCCCAGGGGAACGAAAATCATCGCTCCCGGATCCGGCACGGTGATCAGCAAAGGCTATGATCAGTGGCTGGGCAACTATCTGGTTCTTCAGCATGCCGGACGAATCAAGACGATCTATGGACATCTGGAAAGGGTTTCGGTCAGCGAAGGGACGAAGGTGGAGCGTGGGAGTATTTTGGGGTTCATGGGTAACACAGGCCTTTCCACAAGCCCCCATCTTCACTATGCTGTCATTGTGGGGAACCGCGCCGTGGATCCCATGCAGTTCATCCTGGACATGAAAGGGTAGGCCATGAAGGGGAAGGCCGTCCATCCGTTGTTTGCCTTAGCCGTGGCTCTCTTCCTGGTTTCACTATCGGTAATGGAATCTCCGGCGAGGTCGCTTCTGCCCCTGGACGAAGAAGCCATCTTCTGCCTTTACCACAAATTGAGCGGCGAGCCCATGACCGACCAGGATATTGAGGACCTGTGTTTTTCTCAGGGGAGGGCCATCTTCTCGGCCTTCAAGCCTACCGAGATGATCCTCAGGCAGGGCCTCAACGAAACGAGAAAGAGGCTCCTCGATAGGATCAGGGCATACGGCAAGGACTCTTTGTTCGTGTGGGATATCGAGGGTGTCTTCAGGAAGAACATGGCCGGATCCGACGAATGGGCCGCAAGGTTTCTCCGCGTCGAGATGCCTCATCCCACGCACTTCATCCGTTCAACCCTCCTTGCAGGCGGCGAAAAGCTCGTGGAAAGGGAGCTGAATGCCTTTCTCTCTTGCGCAACCGGCGTGGGGAGCCGCCTGGCGCTGAAGATCTCCCTCCATCTGCGGCCCGAGGGCATTGACCGTCAGACCGAAAAGAGGGTGATCGCCCACGAAGAGGTGCATCTCCCCCTGCGCAGCGTGATCTTCCGACCTGTTGCGGTGAGGGTCTCGTTGCCGGGCAGCGATGATGAACGCGTCAGAAGAATGACGATGGAATGCCATGCAGAATAGGACGCAGAGATCGAAGCTTACGGCAAGAAAAACAATAGTTTGAAGTGAAACAGGGAGTTACCGTGTAGAGACCTTTTCGATGGTACGCATCTTGCTAAATCGATAGGAAAACCATGGGAGAAATGTGCGTTCCGAGATTCAACGAACCTATTACTGGGGTTGACGGGGGAGCAGAGAGAATATGCTGAGTGTGATCATGGGAGGCCTGGATGGAAGCGCGGAACAGGTCGCTTTTGACATTAGGAATGTGAGGAAGATCATCACGCAGGAGAACGCGAAAGTCACGCCATCGCCGGACGGCGGACTCTTTCTGGAGGTGGACGGCAAGGTATACCCCGTCCGGGAACCCGGGAACCCCGGGGAAAGAAAGCCCTATTTCCTTATCCTGAAGTCCGGGGTCGCATTCAACCTGAAGGACTACCATCTTCTCTTCAATGTGACGGAACTCCCGGAGTCTCTTCTCTCGGGGGTGGACGTGACAGGGCATCAACGCTTCTGCCGCTGGTGGAGTACCGACGAGGTCGATACCGGGGGCGGGCGAGAAAGCGCCATTGAGGAGATCGACGAGAAGCTGGGGGCGGTCAATGCCACGCTGGAAGAACTCAAAGACCTCAAGGAGATGATCCTCAAGATGAAGAACGGCGAGTTCTTCGAGGCCCTGACCATGGAAATCTCCGGAAAGATCAAGGAGGTCGCGCAGGAACTGATCGACTTCAGAACGGATTTTCAGCAGAAGATCCAACCGGACATCATGGTCATGGCTGCAGAGGATATCCCGGAGGCAAGCAATCAACTGGAGGGGATCAATGAGACCCTCGAGGAAAGCACCATGAAGATCATGGATATCAACGAAGCCCAGATGGATCTGGCCGAAGGGGTTCTGGGCAGGCTGGAGTCCTTCCTTTCGGGGGTAAACGCGAGGAACGGGCTCCCCGGGGATGTGGCCAAGCTTCTCCAGGGGCAGAGGGAGGGCCTCCGGCGGATGAGGGCCCTCTCCTTGAACATGATGGAACCCCTCAGCTTTCAGGACCTGGTGGGCCAGCGGATCCAGAAGATCATCGGGCTGGTCAAGTCCATGGAGACCCGCATCGAAGACATGATCATCTCCCTGGGCCTCAAGATCCAGAAACACAAGGAGGATCCCACCCGGAGCTTTGAAGACCTGCGAGGGGATGTGGAGCGGTACAAGTGCGAGTTGAAGGGGCCGCAGAAGCGCGGGCAAGGTCTGGATCAAAACCAGATCGACGAGTTGCTGGCGACGCTGTGAAAATTGAATTCGGAAATCGGGGGTCGGGAGTCGGAAGGTGGAGAACCCGGTAGACCGGTTACGAACCATTACTTATTCTATACCAACAAAGCAGGGGAGGGAAAAGAGAGATGCCCATGGATACGTCAATCAAGGTCCTCGTGGTGGATGATTTCGCCACCATGAGACGCATTGTCAAAGGTGTTCTCAAACAGCTGGGCTTCGGCAACATCATCGAGGCCGAAGATGGCAGCGCGGCCCTGAGCGAGCTGAAGAAGGAGAAGATCGGGCTCATCGTGTCAGACTGGAACATGCCCAACATGAGCGGTCTCGAACTCCTGAAGGCCGTGCGCGGTGACGCGGATCTCAAGGCCATTCCATTCCTCATGGTCACCGCTGAGGGGCAGAAGGAGAATGTGATTGAGGCGGTGAAGGCCGGGGTCTCCAATTACATCGTCAAGCCCTTCACTCCCGAGACCTTCGGTGAAAAGCTGCAGAAGGTGATCGGTTGAGGGGCCGTCCGGAATCCGCCGGTTCAGATCTCAGATCGAGCCAAGGTCTGGGGAGACCCGGTGGCGGACACCGTGAGAATGGTAAAGGGGAGGATCGCACCATGTCCGAGTTTGTCGAAAGAATGGAAAAAAACATCGAGGAGATTGCGCTGGAACTGGTGACCTTGGACAAGGGTGACATCCCTGCCATGGGCAACATCATGAATGCCTTGTGCAGGCTGGAGGAGGATGCCGGGGGAGCCGGTGAGCCCTCCTTTCTGGCTCTCGTGTCTGCCCTGAAGTCCTACATGGAGAAGGTCATTCTCGCGGAGAGGGACGACCTGTGCCCCTTGGAGGAGGGGACGGGAATGCTCCAGACCCTGTATCGGTATTTGCGTAACGGTGAACCGGTGAAAGAAGACATCTCTCCTATGCTCGAGAGGCTCGGGTTTCGCGGGACCGGATCGGAGCGGACCGAAGAACCGGCGTCCGGGGACGGCGAAAAAGAG
>JAFGPH010000512.1 GCA_016926135.1 Deltaproteobacteria bacterium | reverse complement strand
TGAATCAAGGAAGATTGGTCCGTACCAGAGCCGAACTGAAGGGCAACGAGTGGGTAATCAACGGGAGCAAACAATGGGCCAGCAATAGCGGGATAGCAGACCTCAACTGCGTTGTTTGCAATGTGGACTCAAAGTCAGGACCGGCCGGGTTCACTCTGGTTTATGTTCCCGAACCTTGGCCGGGTGTATCCCATGGGAAATTTGAAGTCAAATGCGGTGTAAGTGCAGACAGGAACACTTCCACCCATTTCGATGACGTCAGAGTGCCAAAGGAATGGGGATTCAAAGGGCCGGAAGCGTGGGATATCTTCCTCACCACCGTGGTATCAGCCTTTCCCGGGAACGCTGCAAATTGCGTGGGTATGCTGCAAGGGGCTTTTGATGAACTCCTCGCATATACGGGAGAAAGGGTGGTGGGGGGAAAGCCTGTGAGGCAACATCTTTCCACGGCCGCTTTTTTGGGGGAAATGGCCTCGGTGATCTCTGTAGCAAGATCGGCCTACCTGCAGGTGGCTTATCAATATGACCACCCGGAGATATACGGGTTGCGGACGACCGACAGTATGATGGCTCAAGCACGATCCGTTCTCTGTTTTGCGGGCAGGAGGGCGTCTGAGCTTATCCTGAGAGGCATGGAGTTCATGGGCGCCCAGGGATACGTCCGTGAGGGAAATTACGAGAAGTACTATCGAGACTCGGCAGTTGCGAAACTGGTCTTGGGTGGGATGCAATTGGGTTTGTTCTCGGTTTGCAGACAGTTCTATGACCTGGATTTCTCATCATTCGGACCGGATAAGCATTAAAAGAAGTATCCGTAGCGCAACAATTACAGCCGGGACGGGCAAGTTCATTCGTAAGGGACGGGGACATTTTTCCGTGCAACCGCTGGCAGTCTTCTGCAGATTGTCCCGAGGTCGTGCAGTCTGCTGATTTCAGCCTGAGCACTTGCCCCGCGGCCGAAAACGACCGTTGGGCGCAGATCGTCTGATGATTCCGTTGTCAGGGATGGGCTTCTCCCGATAAACGCCGTTTTATTCCCTAGAAATCGAAAATCCTGTCCAATTCATCCTGAGGAACGTCAAAAACCGTGCCTTTAGGAGGAAGCGGTTCTTCACGCATCCAATCGGGCACTGAATTACCTTCCACGGCGATGCCGGCCTTTCTGTTGAAGGCGATCTCCTGGCGCAGCATCTCCTTACCCATGTCCAAATAGTCATTATCGGTCCAATGGATACCGTAAAGGGCATTGATCATGGGAATGATTACCCCGGGAGTGCCGAACGTGAATGTTAAAAAACACATTCCCGTGGCATCCAGTGAGGCCATCTGAATTTGTGCCAATCGGGATCTTTCCACCTGACCCTCAGGTGATAATGGCTCCACACTCACCGGACCGGCAGAGTGATCCGCCCCTTGGGGACTTGTGGCATAAGTCACCCCCCATCCCTTCACGGTGCGCCCTGTATGGGCCGGAATGGCTTGACCTTTGACAGCCGGGACGCGAGCAATGCCGAAGGCCTTTGCGGTGAAGGAAACCCCATTTCCCAAAATGCGACCGATAGGTGAGCCCTTTGCCACTTCATCCAGGTAGGTTATTGCCTGGGCCTTGTTCCCGAATTCAAAGAGACCGGCATCATTCAGCACACCAATGGCGGCCCCCATTTCAATGGTGTCGACGCCCAGATCGTCACATCGATGATCCATCATGGCGATTGCATCAATCTCATCGATACCCAGATTGGCGCCCAGCATGGCCAACGTTTCATACTCCAGTCCCGATGTGAGATACTGTCCCTCGGCGTCGTTATACACCACAGAACAGCGAACAACGCAGGTTGGCATGCATCTATGTCCCATTTTTCCCTTGCGCTGTTCGGCAAGTTCGGAAATTCTTTTCCCGTTGATTCTCTCACATTTTTCGAACGCACCTGCCCGGTAGTTATAGGTGGGCATGCTGCCGCGAGCATGATCGCCGTCCACCCACATGCCTGTGCCGAACTTGGCCAGGTTCTGGCATATGGGCTTGGAGGCAATCGTTTCGGCAGCCGTCTTCACCGCGATCTTGAAACCTTCCTGATCGACCGGTTCACGCCACTTCCCATTGGCATCATCAATGACAATCGCTTTTAGACCCTTTGCCGCCATCACGGAACCCATGCCGCCTCTTGCCGCGTGCCGCGAAGGCCTGCCTTCCGGATCTGTGACCGCTACGGTAGAATTACTCAGTCTCATTTCTCCGGCAGGACCGGCAATAATAATCCCTACATTGCCTCCGTAACGCTCGCGCAGGATTTCACAGGCGCGATAATTTCCAAGTCCTTTTAACGTGCTTGCGTCTTCCAAAACAGCACCGGTGTCGCCAATCTTCAGGATCTTCAGACCTTCCGATGAGCCCGACACCATGATTGCCCTGATGCCCAGCCGTGCCAGTTTGTGAGCAGAGGTTCCACCGACGTTGGCTTCTTTAATAGTGCCGGTGAGAGGGCTTTTCCCCCCTACTGAAAGACGTCCGGAATTCGGGGCATTCGTGCCTGCCAACAGACCTGGCGCCACCACAAAGAGGCTGCGGCTGGAAAGTGGATGAACGCGGGGGTCGGCATGTTTTGTCAAGAGGTAGTCGATAACCCCACGACCTCCTACAATCGGGTCTTTGGGGAATTCCTCCCGGTTGGTTTGACCATCGGTCATTGACACCCTCAGCAAATCCATCATGAGTTCCTTCCTTCCCTTGTCAGATTGATTTCCTTTTTTGCAGATAATGGAAGCACCTACGCAATAGCAGGGCAATCTATTGGTTCGAGTGTGTTATCCGCCACCGTTACAGCCTTTCTGATGATGCAGCGTCAGAGTCGAGCTTCCCGGTAAGGTGATCCTTGCTGAGGAAAAGGAATCAGCAAGATCAATCAAATGGGGTCTACGATATATCTGGTATGACGTCAACCATGCGTTGGTACACCCTGTGACGAATGATGCCACAGATGAAAGTTCTCTGAAAAAATGTTAGCCCGGCCGTTTCTTCGGTCACCAACGTTTTCTTCTTTCTAAATGCTTCTGTGCTGCCAGCGCCGAACCGCCCTTCTTTGCCTCCACTCCTCCATGGAGCGGAAGAGCCTCAGAAAGATGAAGTAGGAAGGAGGGGCGATCACCAAACCCAGGATCAGTCCGCCAAGAAGGAAGGCGGCGACCATGGAACCCCCCGCATCCATGATCTTTTCCGCAATGACCATACCATCCTCACCCTGGTGGACGGAGCTCATGATTGAGTGAAACATCTCACTTGTGTGACGAAGGCCGAGGATTCGCGCCCCTATCTTGTAGCTGTAATAGTAAAGGAAATACCAGTTGGCGGGATTACTGATCCACGTCCCCAGGGCTGCGGCAATCTTGCTGCCCTTGAAAACCATGGACAGTGCAATGGCCAAGGCAATCTGAAAGGGCATGATCGGCATCGAGCCCGTGAATATTCCGAAGGCCATGCCCAGGGCGAGTTCATGGGGTTTGCCCCTGAGCCTTATAAACCTGAGATGGAAATATCGCAGCCACCTTCTGAGCCCGGACCCTCGTTTTTTTCCACTCTGATTCGTCGTCAAGTGAGCACCAGTTCTGTCGGAATGCCAGCAATCGGAATCTGCGTTCGGAGAGATGTCCGTTTTTTGGTGGGATATACGGCTATCATGTCTCCGGGATCCTCGAGATGCGAGGCCTTTTATAGATGAAGGCGCTGAACGAAGGGGAACAGGCAAGGAGGTGTGCCCTGAGATTCAACAAGAGCAAGTTGAGCGGCGAGTTGACATCCTTGTTACATTCACCACACAGAGGCATCTCGTGAAGGCGTCTTTCCCTGTGCAGTCTTCGGAAATACTCATACCTCGGGCCAAGCCAAATATCCCTTAGGTTTTGTTCCCGGAGATTCCCGACTACGAGCTGATTGTTGAAATCAAGGCAGCAGGCCGAGACTTGACCATCGAAACTGACCGACGGGGTGTTCCAGAGGAGCCTACACGGCGATGTTCCTTGCGACTGCTTGAGGTACATGTCATTTTCGATATCAGGGACTTGCCTGCCCGGGTTGGCGAGAAACGTGAAATACATATCATCGCAAAGCGGGCGGAATATCTGATAAAAAAGAGCTATCTCCGATACGGTCTTTTTCATTAGTATCGATGTGATGAATATTCTTAGGGAAGACCCTCTTCGGGTTCTTCTCTTCATTAATGACTCCAGGTTCCCGATCAATTTCTCGAAACTGGCCCCGATCCGGACAGACTCATAGGTCTCCTTACCGGCGCCCTCGATTGATATGCGAATGGCGTCCAACTCAGTCGATAGGAGTTTTTCAATCATCCCGTCTGTGAGTAACTGGCCGTTGGTGCTGAGGAAAACATGCAGACCTCTTCCTTTTGCATAGCCAATCTGAGCGACCAAGTCTCTATGTAAGAGGGGTTCTCCCACAGTGTGGAGTGCGATGTTGCGAACACCCATTCTTGCGCATTGATTCACTACATGCTCATACATATCCCTGGTGATGAAACCCTTTGGGACCGCACTGTCCTTTGTCCCGCACATGAAGCATTTCAAGTTGCAGATATTGGTCGTGCCGATCATAACAGATGTCGGCGTCCTGGGTGTATTACGGTGACGGATCAGGCAGTTTCTAAGAATTACACTCCAGAATGCTGTCAGAATTGTCATAATCCACCCTCACCGAAGCGCGTTTGCCAGCACACTGGAGGCCCTCTCCGTTTGAGTGCATCCTGGGTTCGTACGAAAAGACAAAAGCCTTTTAGCCGAGTGTGAGCGTATCCACTGGCGCCCCGGTGTTTATGATTGCCCATTTCCTCAGGTCCCTGCTCTGCCTGCGCCTCGCCTTCCGAAGTTTCTCAGGAAGAATAGGGTATACTGAACAAAGCTGATGCCCATTATAACATAGGCAAACAGAGTGAGGGGGCCTTGCCATTGCTCCAGGTGGTAGACATAGGAGATGGTCACGGCGGTAACAGCGGCGACAGAGATTTTACCTGTGAAAATGGCTCCAATAGCTACATCCTTGACGTTCATGAGGTAGACGTACATCATGGAAATGATGAGGTCCCGAATGGCCACGATAACAAAGAACTGAAGTGGTATTTGTTCCTTTATGATCAGAAAGAAGACAACGGTCAGAATACAGACCTTGTCGGCGATAGGATCGAGTGCCTTCCCGAGATTTGTAACCTGGTTGTTCCTTCTTGCCAGAAAACCATCTATGGCATCCGAGAGAATCGCGAGCACAATCAAGACAGTCGCCCACCCGGTTCTATCCTTGCTCAGAAGCACGGCGATGGGGAACCCCATTGCCCCTCTGAGAATGCTGAGAATGTTGGAAAGAGTCCAAACCCTCTCAGGGGTCATGACCTTCACTCTTTCAATCACTTCTGCCATATTGCCTGTCCTGTCTCTTTCATGTCGATCATCCAAGGCGATTCAGTTTGCTTTTCTGCACGGCCTTGAAGGATGCCTTGATGTATTCGACCATGGAGCCAAGAGTAACAAGGATGATTATCCAAGAGAAGACGGGTATTGTCCATTCACCCGTCCATTGCCAGTAGACTGGACCCATGAGGATCACGTATGCCCCGATCCCTTGAAAGCCTGCCTTGATTTTTCCGCTCCACTTGGCTGCAACCGAAACCCCATACCTTGTCAGCACTATCCTGGAATAAGCCACTGTAACATCCCGGAATGCCATGGTAAGAGGGACGATGGGGCTGGCCAGCGAGGCCACCGCGAGAGTCCAGTAGACGATCAGTCTTGAGATGCTGTCCGCGTACGGGTCCAGCATGGCGCCCCACTCACTAACCGTCTTGGATCGCCTGGCAAGGATACCATCAAAGAGGTCGGTCATCTCCCCTATGACCAGCAGCACGGCACAAAAACAGAGTGTGGTGGTAGACTTTTGGCTGTTCAACAAAACAAAGGCAAAGAGAATAGCCAGGGGTATCCTGACGACCGTCAAAATCTGGACCGCGATGTACATATTCAACCAACTTCCCGCGGGGCACCGCTCCCGCCCAGGTAATGATCTGATTGTTTCATATTATGAAGGGTCGCATATTTGCCTTGACACTCATGAGCCCCCTCACGCCAAATCCTCCACGGCCTTGGCCGGGGCATCAACCTGCCTGATTGTGGCTTTGCGGGCATCCTTGGTATCCAAAAGCTTCTTAAAATCCATTTTGTTGATTATGTCTACACCAAATTTGTTCTCGGACTTGAAAATCTAACCGTCATCCAGTCCTTGAGAGAACCCTTCGTTTTTACATCCAGATGGTGTATCTGTGGATGGTAACGCCGTTTGGCCCGCAAGCCGATCTCGGATCCTCCATAATTCACCGTAAGCTGTCTCTTCCAGGAATTCAGCCTCCAGCGGCAGTATCCGCTTTCCGGATATCCATCTCCAACTGACGCCAATTGGCAGGCTCAAAGCACGTCTTTGGCCTCATCAATGAGGGTCCTTGTAAGAGGATTGAGGAGTTGCCATTTGACGTCCCCTCTTCAACGCGAGAGAGAAAACACCTCAATGGAGGGTACCGGGATTTTCACGGCTGACAACCTTGTCAATCGTCAATTCAAGCCGCTTTTGAAGAGATAATACACCCTCCTGTTGATCACAAAGAAATCGAATCCACATTTTTTCGTCGATGACGCTAAAAAGGAGCATAACCAAGGGGCAAATGCCCAAGATCATCGCCGCAGCCACTCGTTTTGCCCACCCTTCCGAGCCCTGCTCCCCGCTGTCCGTTGGAACCGCAGGTATTCCCCCACCAAAAACCTGTTCATACCCCTTGGAGGGCTCTGCGTGAACCCTTGCCTGCCTCCTGAGGCTGTCCTCGCCCGATACAAGCTTCAGAAGCACTTCGCTCGCTTGCTCCATGGTCTCGTCACCGGATAAGCACGTTGCCGCCGCGGCGGGATCGAGGCCCAGATCCAGGCACAGCCTCATCAGGCCCGGAGCCAGGGAACCGCTTTTCCTTGTAAGAGCCAGGAATCCCATATGATCGAAAAGAACAAATCCTTTCCCCTTTTCTCGGTCGGCACCCACGAAACTGATGCAGGGGAATGGGCAATGATAGCAGGCGAGGTCTTTTCTCATCATGTTGGGCCGCAGAGCCCCGGGGTTGAAAGTTGGGTCTATTTTTCGCAGGACCGCAAGGCACACCCTCTCTCCAGAAGGTAAGCGGGCATCCATCCGACCCCGCAAAACCCGGGCATGGGCCATCTGGTCCTCACTGACCGGAAGCCTGCCTGTGCCGCTCAGGAGAATGGCCTTCAAGTTTCTGGCCTGCATCCAGAGAGCCATGCCGTTCTTGTCCCAACCGCCCCCAAGATCGACGGAAAGGGCTGCCAGCGGGCTTTTTTGATCCGCCACGCACCCTGTGAGAAGAATAGAACCACTAAAGTCGGGGATTTTGCGGCGCAACGCCTTCCATGCCGCGGTGGTTTGGAGACCTGTCAAATCATCTGCCGGAAACAGGCGGGTACGGCCCTGGCTGATGAAAAGGGCCTGAGGCCCCGGGGACCGGCCCTTGATCACCACGAAGCTCAAGCCCGAGAACTTGAGGTCTGCGCCGGCTGATCGAAGGACGGGAGTGTGCGTGGGTCTTTTTGTTTTGGGGCTTATGAAGGTTGCCGCCATGAGGGCGGAGGCCGGGGCAAAGGTCCCGGTGAGGGGTCCTACCCCCAGAACAAGGGGATCCTCTTTCCGGTACTGATCCAGGAGATCCAGATTCGCCGAGGCCCCGCCCATGCTGTTCCGAATCAGATCTTCCGGAACGGGCAGCACCTCTGCCGTGCCGGCAGAAAGATCCACCACCGCCATATGCATGGAGTAAAAATGGGAAAGGGGCCTTGTCATGTTTCCTCCTTAGGTACCCCTTTCCACCAGCGAAATCGCACCTTCGCTGCATCGTAAGGGCACTGGTCCACACACCGCATGCAGAAAATGCACTCCTCCATGGGAAGGTCCGGCGATATCCCTTCCTGGAGCTTTCGGTGATCGATAATGCCCATGGGGCAGATGTCCGCACATCGCTTGCAGGAGAACTTCTTGCATTTCCGGGCCCCGATGAAAATCCTCACCATCCCAAGCTTTGCCGCAAGGGCAAGCAATGCCCCAACAGGGCAAAAATAGCGGCACCAACTCCTCCTCTCCCCGATCTCCAGAGCGGCGAGGGCCGGCAAAATGGCCAACTGGTAGCCCCAGAAGCCTCCCTGAACGCCGTAAGAGCGGCAGAGGGTTCCGATGGGGCATACGGGACAGAAGGCTTGAAACCCGAGGGCCAGGCTCCCGCCCACAGAGGCGGTGAGCACGCCGTATTTTGCTGCCCTCGCCTTCAGGAACAGGGGCAACCTGCTCTTTCTGGGCATCACTGTGCCCACAACGTCGAGCACAAAGCCGAAAGGACAGATCCAGCCGCAGAAGATTCTGCCCGCCGCAAAGGACAGAAGGATGATTACCACTCCGGAGGCAGCGCTCAGAACGATGAAGGTCATTGATGAAGCGATATTCTGAAGAACCCCCAGGGGACAGGAGATCTGGAATCCACCTACGCTGAGGGAACAGAATGTTCCCACGAGCACTACCACGAGGAGGAGGAAGAAGATGGCTTGCACGGGCCACCGGACCCATCGAATCCATGGAAAAGCCCTGCCCTTGGAAAAGACCAGGGCGCCTTCCGGGCAGTGCTTCACGCACTCGGGATCTCCCTGGCAGAGGTCACACTTGTGGATTCGACCGTCAGCAGGATTCACCAGGGGGGCGGCCTCCGGACAGGCCATGGCGCACAGGCCGCAGTGGACACAAGCCTTCCCCTCGATTCGGACAATTCCATCCACCCCTTTCTGGATCGCCTTGGTGGGGCACACGTCCATGCAGACCGGGTCGCGGCAATGCTGGCAGAAAACGGCAAAGGCCTTTCCCTTTTCCTCGTCCCTGATCACGCGGATGCCTGCGGAAGCCGGCGACAGGAATGCCTCTTCACGGGCCGAGCAAATCATCTCACAGGTCCGGCACCCCGTGCACTTTTCGGGATCGAAGACCAGGGAGGGAGACGGGCTCCGCTTCATTCGCCCGGGCAGGAAAAATCGCCTTGCCGGCGATGGAGACTGTTGATTCGGTTTGGGACGAAGTGCTGCTTCCACGTCAACCTCTCAAGCGTTTCTGCGCAGATAGAGTTCCCGCCGGCAGGAGGGGCAGAGATCCATCGTGGACAGGCGCCTCTCTTTGAGCCGTCGCAGAACGTAATCCAGCACCGGCACAGGAACAAAGGGAGCACGGCAGGACGAACAAAATCGGACGTTTTTCAGGATCCCCATGCCAAGGGCCTCGGCCCTCAGCCCCTTGATGAGGTCCCGGCAGCTGACCCCTTCCGGGCAGATATCGGTGCAGGCGTTGCACTCCGTGCAATACCAGAGGTTCTCGTCGGTCAGGATACCCTCATCAAATACGCATTTCTTGATCATTCCCCTCGGCGACATCTCAAAGGAAAACCGGGGGTACATCTCCTGCATCGGGCATACAGCAACACATCTCCCGCACTCCACGCATCCATAGATGCCGGCTTTACTGAAAATCCGCGCTTCAAGAGAACCTCTCAATGTTCATCGCTCCGGTTTGTCCAGCCAGATGCCTTTATGGTCATGCGAGCCATTTCCTGAGCTCCTTTTTTATGGGCACCGGGGGCAATGCCTCCAGAGAAGCCATGAATCCTGACAAGAGCCCAACGAACTGATGCGCCTCGTGGGCCTCGCCCCAGTTCAACAGCAACCGCTCTCCGCCGATTCCCACGAAATCGAGAAAGGCTTTCAACGAATCCAGACTTCTCGCTGCATGATGGTTGGCGCGCTCGTAGCGGCAACCCCCTTGGTGGCAACCAAGAACAGCCACTCCGTCCATCCCATTGACAAAAGCCCTGATGACGAATTCACTTTCCACCCGGCCCGCGCATTCCACGGGGATGAGACGAAAAGAAGAGGGGATGACGATTTTCATTCTTCCCGCCTCATCCGCACCGATGAGGCTACACCAGCGGCAGGCAAAAACGAGCACGCGGGGAAAACCCGGCGCATCCTTCACGGACTCGAAGGCATGATTGATCTTTTCGACCATGGCATAAGAATTCTGTTCAGGGATCTGAATGGCGTGAGTGTGGCAAACGGCCATACAGCTTCCGCAGCCTCGACACTTCAAGGCGTCGACGACACTCACCGTTACGCCTTCCCTGTTTTCAAGGTGACAGGCCTGAAAAGGACAGACGGCCACGCAGTCGCCGCAACCTGAGCAAAGCGCTGGACGGACTTCGGCCTTGAAGGATGGAAGCCCGGGCAGCACATCGAAATAGGACGGGACGATCTCTTTCTGTCGAAGAAGGATAGCGGCCTTGGCGGCCGCCGCCTCCCCCTGCATGACGGCCTGCTCCGCCGACACCGGCCATCGGCCGGAACCCGACAGGAACACGCCTCCCACGCTCGTCTCCAGGGGATGGGAAGGATCGCCGCCGCAATAAAACCCATGGCGGTCAAGTTTCACGCCGAGCAGGCGGGAAAGCTTCGCATGGTCGGGCCGTGGCACGAGAGGCGTACTCAAAACCACCATGTCGGCCTGGATACGCCTCTCCTTCCCCGATACAACATCCTGAACGCAAACGGTTTCTGCCCGGCCGTTTCCATGAATCACAGGCGGATCGTCCGCATGGAACCGAATGAACCGAATGCCTTCTCCCATGGCTCTTCTATAGCCGTCTTCGAGGACCCTTCCAGGTGTCATGATGTCACGATGAAGCACCGTCACGGCTGCATCAGGCAGAACTTCCTTGATCCTCAAAGCGTTCTTGAGGGTTGCGGGACAGCAAACGGTGGAGCAGTAAGGGCGTTCCGGGCTTCTTGCCCCCACGCACTGGACAAAGACGGCATGGTGAAAGGAAAAAGTGCCTTCGGTGAGCTTCTTTTCCAGTTCCATCTGCGTGACCACATTTTGCAGGTCCCCATACCGATAAAGGCCCTCAGGCAGAAAGAGGCCTGCCCCTGTGGCGAGAACAACCGCACCCACCCTGATGGTCATTTCTCGTGCCGCCCCTCCTACCGTGACTTCAAAATTTCCTGCCGCCCCTCGCATAGAAAGAAGCTGTGATCCGGGATGAAAAGCCATGAGCGGATGGTTCTTCAGGTCTTGCAGGAATGGCCCGAGGAGATCCGAAGACGACCGGTTGTCGGGATAAAGCCGCGAGATGTGATGAAGCAGGCCTCCGGGCCTTTCAGACTTCTCAACAAGATGGACCTTGAATCCCATGCGGGCCAGGGAGGAGGCTGCCGCCAATCCTGCCGGCCCCGCTCCGATCACCAAGGCGGTGGGCTCAACCGGGCCTGTAACGGGCAGGGTACTCGCTTTCCGGGCAAGGCCTTCCAGACCCATGGAGACCAGGTCGGCTGCCTTACGACTTGCCCCGGCCTCATCGTTCGTGTGAATCCAGGCGCAGCCTTCCCGGAGGTCCACGAGTTCCAGCCGTGAGGGGCTGATCCCCCTTTTCCACAGCCCGCGGAGGATGGTGTCACCCTTGGCCAGGAGAGAACAGGCCGCTACAAGCGCCGTTGACGACGCCGTCTCCCCGATCAGGGAGGCCATCCAATCCATGTCTTCTTCCATGCAGAGAGATTCGCGTTTAAAGACGGATGAAACCAGAGGATGTTTCTCCAGCCCTTTTTGAAGCCCGTACAGACCGAGATTCTCCTCGATTTCGCCGAAACATCTGCACAGAAAAACGACCAGACGCGCCAAGTGTCCTACCTCTCCCCTTCCATGCGTAGGCAAGCCTGCAAAACCGCTGAAGACGCCTGAATCACGGATTCGATCATGTCTGCGGGCTCTCTGCAAAACCCGCAGGTAAAAGGGGGGGCCCTACGCAGGGTCTCCCCCTTGGGCAAGCCAGTGATCCAAGTGTCTGATCGCCCTATGTCCTCGGGGGCCGAAGACGGCTGCAGGGCCCCGTTCAGCACGACCATGTCAAACCCACGATGCCCCACTTTCCGGGTCATGGTGTTTTCGAATGAGACGAGGATCTCTTTTCCTCCTGCAGAAGGAAGCACAGAGGCAGGCCTTCCTCTGACGAGCTCGATTGTTGCGTTCTCCTGGCAGGCTTGAGCGTAAGCGAAGAAATTCTTTCCCACGGTTCGAAGGTCCGTGTAGAAAATCGTGCAGAGGATCTCCGGCCGCCTCTTGCGGATCCAGTGGGCCTGCTTCAGGGCATGCATACAGCAGACCGCGGAACAGTGCGCCAGATGTCTTTTGTCTCTTGCTCCCACGCACTGGATAAAGGCGATGGAGTGGGGCACCGAAGGAAGAGACCTTCTTCGGATGTCCCCCTTGTTCGCGCCCCCCTCTGAGATCCAGGCCTCGAACTCCAGGCTGCCCATGATGTCGAGGTGCGATCCGTAACCGAACTCCTCGAATCGGGAAAGATCCGCCTCTTGAAAGCCGGTGGCCCATACGACCTCCGCCACAGTGAGAACCACTTCCTCTGCCGTCTGCTTCAATCGGATGGCCCCTGTGGGACAGGCCTTTTCGCAGTCCCCACACAGCGTGCAGGTCTTCGTGTCAATGCCGTAAACAGGGGGATAGACGTGACCCTTGAGAGGGCGGATCGCAGGGACCGGAAGGACAGGACAGCGGGTTTCGCAGCGGCCACAGAAAACGCATTTTCCTTCATCCACCAGAGCAGGCCTCTCGAGAAGACTCACCTGCAAGCCGGCCCCTTCCCTTTCCATCCTTTTCACTTCCGTGTTCGTGTGAATGGTGATGCCGGGGTTCTCCTTGCACTGCATGATTTGCGTCCAGAGAGGACAAAAGGCGCAGTGATCTGTGGGGTAGAGTTTATCAAGCCTTCCCACCTGGCCGCCCAAACGATCGCTTTTTTCCACCAGGTGCACGGCGAACCCCATATAGGCGAAATCCAGAGCTGCCGTCATCCCGGCGACGCCGCCCCCCACGACCATCACCGATTGGCCTCCGATCCCTTTCATGGGTTTCTTCCCAGGATGCCGTATTTCTCCGCCAGGGTTCTGACCCTGTTCACAAACCATGTTCTGAAGTCCGGGGGAGGAAACTCATACGGTCCCACCCGGTCCTCGAGACGAAGGGCAAATCGCCCTTCAGGGGGATCGAATCGCTTGGCCCCCTGGTAGGAGATGGTTACCGACTTGGGCTCTGTCGGGCATTTTCGGTAACAAATGCCGCATCCATTGCAATTTTCCGAAATGAGCACCGGGTTCCTTTTCCTGTCCAGCACGATAGCCTTGGTCGGACATGCCTCATAACAGATGCGGCACCGTTTCTTGTTTTGCCATGCCAGGCAGATCTCCTTCAGGATCACGGCCGTGCCGAGATCAACCTCCTTTTTGGGGATCTTTTGCAGTGCCCCTGTGGGACATACCCGGACGCACTCCATACAGATAATGCATTTGCTCACGTCCAGGACCGGAGAACCGAGATTGGCGACCCCCTCGAAGAGCCCGGCCGGTCTCAGGGCAAGGGGCTGGCAAACGTCGACACACTGGAGGCAACGGCTGCAAAGGCTGAGAAAAGCCTCTTCGGTCAAGGCTCCCGGTGGCCGAGGCAAAGCGCCGGCCCGGCCCACCGGGAACAGGGCGAAAACCGTGCCGGAGACCCCGGCTGCAGCGACAAACTGGAGAAAGCCTCTTCTGGTCAGGGACATGTCAACGCATCCTTGCGGTGAGGTCAGAAGCCCATCCCTCCCTGAATCGATGAACTCCTCCCACACATCGGAATGTAACCCAAAGAAAACCAGGGCGGCAGGGAAATTATCCAGGTTCCCCAACCGCCCTCAGTCTTTACCGCGCAGGTCTAAGCACTTCGCACTTTTTTGAGAGGTTCGACTGCAAAATCCAGGCCCAGATCCTTCAGGGTCTTTTCCGTTGGAAGACCCTTGTCGTCCCATCCATAGAAGGCATAATAATCATCCTGCATCTTCTTCATTTCCTCTGCCGTAACTACGGCATCCTTTTTTGGGCCTTCCGGGAGCTTTTCCGTCAGGAGCCTCTTGGGCAGGAAATCATCCTTGCGGTTGATGCCTTCTCTTGCGTTGAAGCACCTCTGAATTGTGATGATCCTTTTCGCGGTTGTCCAGAACTCCTCATCCGTCATGTTCCAACCGCAGAGAGGATTGAGCATTTTGTTAAATACGCCCGGCGTCTGCTTTCCCCAGGGGTAGCCTCCGACAAAGGAGCACATGACCAGGGAGTTGAGCATGGCCCACTGGGCCTGTCCCTTTGCGTTGTTTCCTTCATGGTGGCAGCCGCCCCTTTGGCCAAGGGCGTAGCTGACCCCCCTGGGCTTGTCTCCCCGGGGATCGTGGGCGGCGATTTCCTGGCCTTTCACATGGATGGCATAGAAATCCGCACCCTTGCCGATCTTCTCCCCCATCCTTTTGACGCCCATGGCGAGAAGCTTTCCGGCATTACCCTGCTGGTGGGCCACCCGATTGATCATCTCGATCATCGCCTTGGTTTCGCCCCATTCGAGTTCGACCCCGTCCAGGTCTTTGTAGGTCAGGATCTTGCGATCCACCAGTTCCATGGTGTATCCGAGCACGTTGCCCATGGATATACCGTCAAGACCCAGGGCGTCGCACATCTCGATGGCCTTGATGTAGCTGTTGAAGTCGTTCACGCCACAGTTGCTGCCCAACATGGTTCCGGTTTCATATTCCGGACCTTCCGCAACGAGCCCACTGTAATCTCCGCCCCGGATAACGCCGATCTTCATGCAGTGAACCGGGCAGTGTGGGCAGGAGACATGCCTTTTCCAGAAAACACGCGCAGCCTGCTCGGCACCGATTTCCTCAATATCGGGATACCAGGTCGATTGGAAGTTCCGGGTCACCAGGGACCCCGAGACCCAGTGCTTGAGTTCGAGAAGACCGGCCGTACCCCACCGTTTGATACCCTGCCAGCCCTCAAGATCAACGGCCAATTTCTTGGCCTGCTTCGCGGCTTCATGGAATGGATCTTTCGAGACCACCGGCACGGATCCGGTCCCTTTGATGGCGACGGCCTTGAGGTTTTTGCTTCCCAGGAGACAACCGGCACCGCTTCTCCCGGCAGCCCGGAAACGGTCCACGATGAGACAGGAGTAAGGGACAAGGTTCTCACCGGCCGGGCCAATGACAATGGTTTTCACCTCAGGGTCATTGAGCTCCTGCCTGATCAGATCGTCCGTCTGGTAGGTATCCTTTCCCCACAACGCCTTTTTTGCATCCCTGAATTCCACCTTGTTATTGTGGATGTAGACCCAGGTGGGAAGCCTGGCCTTGCCCTTGATCAGGATGCCGTCCCATCCCGCCCACTTGATTTCATTGGCAAAGGATCCACCCACTTCGGAATGCCCGAAAATGCCCGTGTAGGGGCTCTTGAACGCGATGCTGAGCCGTGTGGAAGGGCAATAGGTTCCATTGAGGGGACCGGTCCCCAGGAAGATGAAATTGTTATCGCCCAGGGGGTCTGCCTTGGCGGGGAGTTCCGTAAAGAGGAGGTAGGCGCCCAGTCCCGCACCTCCGATGTATTTACGATAGACCTCATCCTCCATCTTTCGCGTTTTGTATTCCTTTTTGGAGAGGTCGATTTCAAGGATTTTCCCGAAGTATCCGCCTTTCGGTGCTGTCATGGCCACTACCTCCTTTCACCTTTTTCGTTCGGGTAGAAGAGGTTCAAATGGAGCGCTTTGGCGGCCGCATCAGGGTTGACCGCCCGGTAAGCCAGGTTGACCCCGAAGCCTGCCAGGCCCGCACTCAGGCAAGGGCCCTGGGGGTTACCGGCCTGCTCCTGGCAAGCTTTGACACATTCGGGATCTCCGTCACACAGATCGCAGAACATGGGCCAGCCCGTGTCAGGATGACGGCGCAAGAAGCCTGCCGGACAAGCCTCGATGCATTTGTTGCACTTTGCACCGAGGCAGGTCTTATCATCGATGAATTTGATGGCGTTGGTCTCCTTGTCCTTGACAATGGCAACGGGAGTGGTCGGACAGGCCTTGACGCAAGGGGCATCATCACAGTGCCAGCAAATGACTGGGATATCGATCACGCTGTAGTATCGCCGCACATGGATCTTTGCGACCGATGGACGCACCACCCCCTCATGTTTCAATGAGCAGGCGTATTCGCAGGCTCGACATCCTGTGCAGTTTTCCCGTTGTGCAAAGAGGTACTTCATCTTCGGCTTGGGTGCAGGCGCGGCCGCCGAAGCAATGGGTGCACCCGCTCCTGCGCCGGCTGCCCAGGCTGCAACCCCCCCTGCAGTCGCAAGTGCCCCTTTGAGAAAAGTCCGGCGGGTCGCCTCCTTCTGTAAAATTTTCTGGGTCACAGATTCATCCTTCTTTTCCATAGCTTCACCTCCGTTTCCTTTTGTTTCGGAACATGTTATGGAAAGCCTCCAACAAACGCCCGCTTTTCAGGGAAGATTTCCCGGTAGTTGATCGCGGCCCCGTGGCTCTTGGGGCCTAATGACAGAAACCGTTTCCGCTTGAGGGCCTTGCATGAGAGCGCAAACGGATCCTCTTTGATGGATGATGGATTCTCCAGGATGTATCGGACGGAAATGCTCATACCAACCCGAAAAAACCCCAGAGGGAGGCGGAAAGAGATGCAGCGCCTTGGCAAAAAACGAAAACCAGAATTCGCTGACGGACTCGGCGATGAAAGAATGATTCCCCTTCTGTGGGCTCCATATCAGCCCGGCAGAATAGTATCGGCGGGGCTGGGGCAAGTCAACTAAAAAATCAATGTTTCCAGCATGATATATCACTATTGACACATCAATAACCCGATCTCGATCATTCTCGTTCAGGTCGTAGAATAACGCTCTCCCCTCCGGGTATCCGTGCTCCACGGACATCAGGCCGCAGCCGGCAGATGTTCCCCTTGCGCAGGCGGGCCCGATGGTTTATGTTCTATTATCCCCAAGGTTATCTACGGAGGCGGACATGCCTGAAATTGTAAAGGGAGTGCAGTTCATTCCCGGACAGGATGAATTCATCCCCGATTCCCATGTCTATGTGATCGGCGATCCCTCGTCGGGAGACCTTTCTATTGTGGATGCGGGTCTTATGGGGAAGGGGCGATACAAGCTCTCAGCCATTGAAGAAACGGGAATCGGGTTGAAGGACGTGAAAAGGGTGATCATGACCCACACCCATCTGGATCATATCGGGTGCCTCGGCGAGATCCGGAAGGAGATGCCCTGGCTGGAGCTGTGGGTCCACGAACAGGAGGCCGAACCCCTGGAGAAGGGCGATGAGAGAACCGTCTACGGAATGGACATGTTCAAGGGCATGTGCCAGATGCAGTATGGCCTCAAGCCGGGGGATTTTACTTTTCCCGTCGACAAGAGACTGAAGGGGGGGGAGAGCCTGGAAATTGGGGGCATGGTCTGGGAGGTGATCCACATTCCGGGCCACTCGGCCGGTGGCATTGCCCTCTACCACCGGGAACAGAAGATCCTCATTCCGGGAGACGTGGTATATGCAGACTATGCTATTGGCCGTTTCGATCTGCACGGGGCCGATGCCCCGGTCCTGGAGGAGTCCCTCCTGCGACTGGCCGATCTGGAGGTGGACATCCTTCTGCCAGGACACAACCGGGTGGTGAAGGGTTTGCCAAAAGGGTATATTAAGGATACGGCCAGACAGTGGGGGCCTTATTTGAGATAACCGGTTAAACAGGGGAATGGCGATGCTGATCGTAGAAGACCTGAAAGTGCAACTGGGCGACAAGGTGATCCTCCAGCACATCGACCTGGAGATTAAGCCCGGGGAGACCCACATCCTTTTCGGTCCCAACGGGTCCGGAAAGACCTCTCTCCTCATGACCCTCATGGGCTATCCCCAGTACCGGGTCGTGGATGGAAAGATTATTTTCAAGGGACAGGACATCACCCATGCGCCCATCAACGAAAGGGCCGCACTGGGGATCGGCATGTCCTATCAGCGTCCCCCCACGATTCATGGGCTCAAAACCCGGCAGATGGTCAAGATCTGTGCAGGGGGGAAAAAGGTCGATGAGGAAGACCTGGCAAAGAGAGTGAATTTCGGCGATTTTCTGGGAAGGGATCTGAACGCGGGGTTCTCGGGCGGGGAAATCAAACGATCGGAGCTGCTGCAGCTCATGGCCCAGGGGCCGGATCTCATGCTATTCGACGAGCCTGAGTCCGGGGTGGACATGGAGAACATTCACCTGGTGGGCAAAACCATAGCCATGCTGCTCCAGAAGGATATGGGTTTTGAGCAGAACAACAAGCCCAAGATGCAGAAAAAGCTGGAGCGGACCAAGATGGGTCTCATTATTACCCATACGGGCCATATCCTGGACTACGTGGCGGCCGATAAGGGTCAGGTGCTCTACAACGGGATGTTGAGCTGCGTAAGCAACCCCAGGGAGATCCTGGGCTGTATCAGCCAATCCGGATACGAGGAGTGCGTGCGATGTATAGCGTGAAAGAGCTGAGAGAAAAGGCCGAAAAGGCCGCGGACAAGAAGGCAACTATCGGGAGAGACATTGATCTTTCGCAGTTTGAAAGCGCGCCCGTGCCCCATGCGTATATGGCGGATGAGGACCTATGCCAACTCCCCGGGGAAGAGCAGAAGAGGCTCATCATGGCCGGCCTGGACGTGACCAAGAAGGATCGGGCGGGCACTTTTTTCCAGATGGACACCTCCGTGGTTCACTGCCACAGCGCACAGGAAGGGATCGAGGTGATGCCCGTCCGGGAGGCCCTGAAGCGGGACTGGGTGAAGGAGTACTATTGGAAGCTCGTGCCTGTGGACATGGACAAATATACCGCCGCCGTGGAGTTGAATCTGCACGACGGTTATGTGATCCGGGCTCTGCCGGGCAGCAAGTCGGTTTACCCTGTGCAGGCCTGTCTCTACCTGGACAAGGAGGGGCTCCAGCAGAATGTGCATAACCTCATCATCGCCGAGGAGGGGGCCGAACTTCACATCATCACAGGTTGTTCCACTTCTCCTCACATGAGAAGAGGCATCCATGTGGGCATCTCGGAGTTTTTCGTCAAGAAGAATGCCAAGCTGAGTTTTACCATGATCCACAACTGGGCCGAGGACATGGTGGTGCGGCCCCGCTCCGTGGCGCGGGTGGAGGAGGGGGGCCTTTTCCTGAACAACTATATCTGTATGAAGCCCGTGAAGTATCTCCAGATGTATCCCACGACCCATCTGGAGGGAAAAGAGGCGGTGGCGCGGTTTTACAGCATCATCGTGGGAAGCCCCGGCTCCGAGTATGATCTGGGAGGGCGGATTTTCCTCAAGCATGAAGGAAATCGGGCCGAGATCGTAGCCCGCACCATCAGCAACGGCGGCAGGATCATCGCCAGGGGGCATCTGATCGGCCAGGTGGCGGGGGTGAAGGCCCACCTGGAGTGCAAGGGGCTGCTCCTGAACGGCGGCCTCATCCACGCCATCCCGGAACTGGAAGGGCACGTGGACGGGGTGGAGATGTCCCACGAGGCGGCGGTCGGCAAGATCGCCCAGGAAGAGATCAACTACCTCATGTCCAGGGGTCTCAGCGAAGAGGAGGCCACCTCCACCATTGTCCGGGGCTTCCTGAGCGTGGATATCCCGGGCCTGCCCCCGCAGCTCAAGGCCGAGATCGACCGGGCCATCGAGGAAAGTGACAAGGATGTCATGTGATCCGCCGCACAAGCCTCGCACGGTTCCCTGGGCTCAGGTCCAAGGGAGAGGGCTCGGCCAACTTGTGGCCATGATTCTGTCGCCATTTCTGTTCCAACCATCGATTGGCTTGAATCGAACAGGACTTTTTGCGAGTCGGGCAGCATCGGACGATCAGGAGATTCACGAGAACCTGGAAGACGAACCATCAACCGGTAGTGCTCGGATGTAGACCTGCGCCATCATTCGTTCCACTGGAGAAGCTTCTTCTCCCCCTCATAGTCTCCGATCAATATGATCTCGGCGTTTTCCTGGATCGACACCTGCGGCTCGGGATTGATCTCCATGAGGCCATCCATTTTGATTGCGACCACGGAACACTTTGATATTTCACGGATCTTCGACTGGCCAATGGTTTTGCCTACCAGCCACTGTGGGGCCTTCAGGCGAAAGACATTCATCCCCTCGGCCAACATCAGGGTGGCTTCGTTCATGAGGAAGTTGAAGATCGCGTTAGCGCCAAGGGAGGAGTAAGACATGACAAAATCAGCCCCGGCACGGTGAAGGGTGGACACATTGCGCTCCAGGTTCGCCCGGCTGAGGATCTGCATATCGGACCTCAAGCTTCTCAGGTATTTCGTCAGGTAGATGTTCGTCGCATCATCGTGGGTGGTGATCAAGCTGGCCGGGGCTTTTTCTATCCAGGCGTTCTGCAGCGTGTGGATGTCTGCGGCGTCCCCGACGACGTAATTCTCCTCCCCCACCCTCCGGGGGTTCTTCTCGATGATCAGGTAGGGCATCTCCCTCTCCCTGAACCGATCCGCGATGGCCTTCCCGACGCGTCCACCCCCCACTATGAGGACCGGATTGGAACTGAGATGGCAGATGTGATAGAAGGAGTAAACGTCATCGTAGGCGGCCAGGTTTTCGTTCGATCCCGCCAACATCAGGACACTGGAACGGTCGATTTTCCTTCCGGCATTCGGGATGCTGAACTGACCCCTTTCCCAAATCCCCACCACAGTCAGGTTGAAGTCTTGCCTGATCCGGCTTTCTGCGAGCGTCTTTCCGACCAGAGGGGTCCCAAGGGCAGGGAACTCTGCGAGGACCAATTCGTCGAACTGAGTGATAATGTTGGACCGGCAGTCGCCACCTACGGTCCATGTCGCCAGGGAGCGCCCCAAGATCTCGTAAAGTTGAAGCACCCGCGTGCTGCCGGCCATTTGCAGGATGTCCTCGGAGTAGGCTGAATCCGCAGTCGTGAGGATCGGGACCCGCTCGTTCAGTTCGCGGACGGTAAAGGCGATATTCGTGTTGATTTCATCGCGATGGTTGGCAACGACCAGGGATGCACGATCAATCCGCATTTTGCGGTAGGTTTCGGGATCGTCGATGTTTCCCACCGCGACTCGAATGCCCGCATCGTAGAGTTCCATCGCCTGTTTGAGGTCTTCTATAATCAGAACATATTCCTGCCGCCGGTCTTTGAGCTTTTCGATGAGGGCGACCGTCACCGGGTCATAGGCCGTGAGGATAACGTGATCCTTGGTCTCCGGCGGCAACTCCCTCGGTGCACGGCTTCTCGCTTCCGCCTCCATCCAAGGCGCATAGAAAAACTTGATGAAGGTGAAAGGAAGCAAGGTAAGAAGAAAGATCACACCGGATAGGAGCACCAGAATGGAAAAAAGGCGCCCCAAATCCGAGTGAAACGTTATGTCGCCAAAACCCAGGGTGCTCATCACCGTGAGCGTCCAGTAAAATCCGGTGATCCACGAATAGTATCTGCCTTCGATGGCCATCAGGAAATGGAAGGCAATGGTGTAAACGGTCACCAAAACGACCAGAATGAGAAGGAACTTGAGCAGCTGCCGGAGATTGCGTTTGGTGCCTCCGCCATGCATAAAGGAGCTCAATATGGCAGGGTAAAACTTCACTGCTTTTCTCCCTGCAGAGGCTTCCTTCCCTTCTCATCCCTCAAAACAGGAACACTACAGATCCCACGGCTTCAGATCACCGGAAGCGAACTTGCGGGGCATCTTGAAGTACCCGGCTTCCACCGCCATTCTTACCCGGTTTGAGACCTCCTTCATCCCCATTTCGTTCATGAGCGTGAAAGGCCCCTTCGGCCAGGCCAGGGCCGTGCAGACCCCCAGTTCCAGATCTTTCACTGACACCACTTCCTTTTCGACCAAATGGGTGGAGATGCAGAATATGGAGCCCAGCAGGCTGTCGCCGACGACGTTGCGTGCTGCCGAATCTTCAAGAACCGGGCCGTCCTCGAGGTCCCACACCTTACCGAGCTCAAACATCTTCTTTAACTGATCCGGAACCGCCGGAAATCCGATGTCCGAGTTGCCCAGGTATTCGACCATGGAGGCACCTGCATGATAGGCGGTGCCGAGGCCGGAGCCGTTTTGCACCCACATGATGCCGTATTTGAGTCCCAGGGTTTCCTGGGAGATTCTTTCCAGCGTCGCCACGTTGTATTTTTCGCCCAGGAAGCCGTTGAGCACCAGGTAGCTCGAGATGAATATCGGGTTGATTGCGAATCCCGGGAAATCCTTGACCGTGATCGGTACCTTTTTGTTCTGTTTGGAGAAGGCCATCAGCGCCTTGTAGGTTTCATCGCTCGTGTTTTTCTGGCGAATCACTTCGACCAGGCGATTGACGTTGGCCGGGAAAAAGTAGTGCAGGCCGGCGGTTCTTGCCGGGTTGGTCACCTTCTCCATGAGCTTTTCAATGAGGAAGGTCGATGTGTTGCTCACGATGATGGTTTCTTTGGGGCACGCATCGGAGAGTTCTCCGAAGATCTTTATCTTCAGATCCATCTTTTCGATGGCCGCCTCGATGATCAAATCGCATGCGCTCAGATCGTCGTAGGTCGTGGTCCCCTTGATCATCCCGCAGATATTGTCCATATCCGCCTGGGTCATCTTCCCCCGCTCCACCCTTTTGGCCAAGGCCTTGACCACGAACTTGTCGTACATGGATTTGACCAGTTCATCGTTGAGTTCCTTGTACACGACCCGGTATTCGTTTGCCGCGGCATTGAGCCCGATGGCCGCACCCATCACACCAAAACCGATGATTCCAACTGTTTTGACGTCTTTCATTGCATTCCTCCTTCATTATCGAAATGGGATTCCCACGTCACCAGCGTGTAGCCAACTTCCGCAATATCCAGCACGTCCAGATTGGGTTTGAACTCCACGGCGTGGCTTTCTGAAAAGCGGGTAAAGGCTCCCAAATCCATACGCAGTCTTCACCGCCATCTGATCCTCGAGGTCACGCAGGGCTTCGTCGCTACGCAGCAGCCTAGGCCACCGGGCGACTGATGTCAAGCCCGTTGGGCGGGGATCGTCGCCCTTGTTGACCCTACGACCCGGAGGCCCTTACCCCCCTTGCCCCGGGTCCTTCGTAGACCTATTTTATGGACACAACACCGGGTTACCAATGGGGCTGGTTGCCGATGCGGGTGCCCATCACCTCGCGGGTGTCGGATACGACGAGGAAGACATCAGGGTCGATGTTGCGGGCGATGTGCTTGAGCCGGGGGACTTCCCTGAAGGTAACGACCGTGTAAAGGATCTGCATCTCCCTTCCGGTGTACCCTCCCCGGCCCTCAATGATGGTGACCCCTCTCCGGATCTTCTCCATGACCTCCCGGGAGATTCGTTCCCATTCAGGAGAGATGATGAAGACGGCCCTTCTCTGGCTGAGGCCGGTGATCACAAGGTCGACCACAAAGGAATTTACGAAGACGTAGATCAGGGTGTAGAGGGCCCCTTCCAGGGAGAAGAGGAATGCCCCTGCGGCCAGAATCGTGCTGTTGAAGGCCAGGATGGTCGTTCCCAGTCGCAGGGAGAAACGCTTGAGAAGAATGACCGAGAGGACATCCAGACCTCCGGCAGAACCCAAGGAGCGCAGGATGATCCCCGAGCCGACACCCATGATGATGCCTGCGAGCAGGGCGCCCAGGATTTTGTCCTCAACCGGGATGCTGACCTGCACCCACGCAAGGGCCCCCGTGAAGAGCGCCATACCGGCAATGCTGTAAAGGAAAAAGCGGCGGCCTACGTATCTCCATCCCAGGATAAAGACGGGGATGTTGAGCGCGGAATAGAGCACCCATACCGGCAAGGACGGATCCAGGTAGTGGATCACCAGGGACAGGCCCGTGAATCCGGCCCCGAAGAACCCTTTCGGGATGAGGATCCCGTTCACTGACGCACAGCAGACCATGCTCCCTGCGGCGATGAGGATCAGGTTCCACACGACATGTTTCGAAGGCGCTGTGATCTGTCTGAAAGAGCGTTTCACAGGGGTCATGCTAACAGGGGGGGCCTCGCGATTCAAGCGCCGCGTTTTCAGTAAACACCTTTTCCGGCGTCAGGGTTGACCGCACGACGCCCCCACACGTGAATCGGGAGACGTCGTGGGTGGAGAGAGTAGAAATATTTCATGAAACATGCAGCCTTTGCCGACTTTTTCAGATCGCCCGGAGGGCCTCCACCACTTTCATGCCCGAGGCCCTGAAGGCGGGCAGAATTCCGCCTGCAAACCCCATCACCATGGAGAAGGCCAGGGACTTCATGGCAATGTCCAGGGTGAGGGAGAACCGGAAGGCCAGTTCCGAGAAGGTCTGGAAGTTGATGGTGGAGACCGTGAAAAACTGCAGGAAGGAGGCGAAAAAAAGGCCGGCGAGACCGCCGATCAAGCCGATCAGGAGAGATTCCACAAGGAAGGCCGTCAGGATGGCGGAGCGCTGGAATCCCAGTGCCCTCAGGGTGCCGATCTCTGTGGTGCGCTGGGCCACTGAGGCATACATGGTGATCATGCCGCCCACGATGGCACCGGTGGAAAAGATCAGGGTGAGGCTGAGACCCAGGATGCGCAGAAACTTGGCCATCATCTCGGACTGGTCCGTGTAGTATGTGGTTTCCCTCTTGGCCTCAAGGGTGAGGCGGGGATCCCCCTCTATGCGCTCCTTTAGCTTTGGAAACTCGGAAGAGTCCCTCAGTCGGAACAGCACCGATGAGTAACCATGCCTGCGGAAGGCCTGCATGAGTTGGTCCACGTCACCCCAGATCTCGGATCCGTATCCCGTGTTGCCTGCATCGAAGACACCGACCACCCTCCACGCCCGCGTGGCAAAGGAGATAGTCTCTCCGAGCCCCGCACCCCTGAATCCCCTGGCTACGACTTGACCCACGGCGACCTCGGTTGACCCGGGCCTCGGGAGGCGGCCGAAAAGGAGCCTCACCTGTGGCCGCAGCAGGAGGGAGTTCTCCGAGATCCCCCGGATTGTCACGTTGGCCCCTGTGCCTGAGCCGCGTTTCTCCAGGACCATGAGGACTACATTTTCCTTGGCCAGAAACGGCCTGCCCGTGGGGCCGAAGGCCACCTCGGGCATGGTCTCCACAAGGGCGGCCTGGTTGCGCCCCACCACGCTCTGGATCTCGGCCTGGGAGGAGCGTCGGATGACCACCACATTGTCGAAAGATCCCGTTTCCACCAGGGTCTTCTCCAGGCCCTCGGCCAGCATGAGGATGGCGGCAAAGACAAAAATCACCAGGGCCATGCCTCCCGAGGTGAGGAAGGTGGTCAGTCGCCGGGTGAGCAGATTCCTCAAGCTGTAGAAGAAGAGGAGCTTCATCTATCCGATCCTCCCCAAACCCTCCGCAATGGGGACGCTCACCGCTCGCCATGCGGGAAGGATGGCCGCCACCAGACCCACCGCGAGCCCGGCGATGAGGTCCAGCCAGAGGGTTTGGGTGCTGACATGAAAAATCGGAAAGTACTCGCCCACGGACCGTGCAAAGGCATCTGCGGCGGGAAAGGTGAGGGCGATCCCGAGGCACGTTCCCAGGAGGGAAAGGAGGAGCGATTCTCCCAGGATCAACACGCAGAGATAAGTCCCGCCAAAGCCCAGGGTCTTCAACACGGCATACTCCTCCAATCGCTCCCGGACGGACATGGCCATGGTATTGGCCACCACCGCCATGATGATCACGATGACCACGAAGGATACCAGCTTGATCACGATGAGAATCGCCTCCGTCATGGCTACAAAACCCATCTGGAACGCCTTTTCCGTCTCCGTGAGGGTCTCTGCGTAAGAGTTCTTGAAGAGCCGGTCCACCTTTTCTGTAATCTGCGGGGCGAGATCCGCATCAGCCACGGAAATGAAGTAGAATCCTACCTGGTCCACCCACCCCAGATGATTCTTCTTGAGGTGTTCATTGAGATAGTCCCAGTGGAAGAAGAACTGTGTCGTATCCGCGGTCTTGTTCCTGCCGCGATAAATGCCCCGCAGGACAAAGTCCCAGTTTCCTGGAAAGATAGTGCCCGTGAGGGTGATCGTATCTCCGATGCGCCACCCGAAGCGTTTTGCCAGCTTCGTCCCCACCACGCAAGCCTTTCGGTCCTTCATGAAGGCCAGCCGTTGTTCCTCGGGGAGGACGTACTCGGGGTAGAGTTCCAGAAACGTCTCCGGCTCCACGGCGAAGTTGGCAAAGAAGTTCTTCATGTCGATGTAGATCCCCCCGAACCAGGTCCCGTGGGAGACGTTTCTCACGCCTTCGACGGCCCTGATCTTGTCCCTGTAAGCAAGGGGAAGGGGGAAGGTGATGGAGATGGCGTTTCTGGTGACCAGACGATTGGCCGAAGACCCGGCAACCCCTGCGTACCAGGCATCAATCACCGTGCGAAGAAGGCCGAAGGCAAGGATGGCCACACCCATGCCGCAAAGGGTAAGGAAGGTCCTGAGCTTGCGCCTGAAGGCATTTCTAAAGAGCAGTTTCAGGACCATTGGCGAGAACCCCCTTTTCCAGGTACTTCAGGGAGTGGGCCTTCCTGGCGGCCCGGGGGTCATGGGTGACCATGATGATGGTTTTCCCGATGTCCCGGTTGAGCCTCTCCATGAGGGAAAGCACCTCCTCGGCCGAGGTGCGGTCCAGGTCGCCCGTGGGCTCATCCGCGACCACGATGGTCGGGTCCGTAACCAGGGCGCGGGCGATGGCGACCCGCTGCTGCTGCCCGCCCGAGAGCTGACCGGGATAGTGGTCCAGCCTGTCCTTAAGCTTCACGAGTTCCATGACGGTGCCGACATGCCGCTGTCGTTCGCTCTTGGACAGGCCCGTAAGGAGGAGGGGGAGTTCCACATTTTCAAAGGCGGTCAGGACCGGTATGAGGTTGTAGAACTGGAAGATGAAGCCCACGTTACGGGCGCGCCATTCGGCGAGCTCACTTTGAGAGAGAAAAGTGATGTCCACGCCTGCCACCACAATGGTCCCCTCGTCCGGCTGGTCAAGGCCTGCAATCAAGTTGAGGAGGGTGCTCTTTCCGGAACCCGAAGGGCCCATCATGGCGAGGAAATCACCATCCTCAATGGAAAGGGTGATCCCCTCCAGGACCGGCAGGACCTGGTTTCCCCTTCGGTAGGATTTGGAGAGGTGCTTCAGCTCGACGATAGGGGCCTTGGGTTCCATCACTTTTCAGGGACCTTCACCCGGGCGCCCTCCTTCATTCTGTCCTGGGGCGACACGACGACTCGCTCTCCAAGCTCAAGGCCTTCCAAAACCTCGACCAAAGGGTTGAGAGGTTTGCCGATGCGGACTCCCCTTTTCAGAGCCCGGTCATTTTGAACCACCAGGACGAACGTGTTTCCGTCTCTTGAAAATACGGCCGAAAGGGGGATGGACTTGAAGGGTTTCTGTTCTTCTGTGGTGAGTCCTCGAGAAAGGAAGGCCACCTTTGCGCTCATCTCAGGAAGGACCCGGCTGTCCTTTTCCCGGAAGGCCACCTTGACCATCACCGACGCCTTGGTCCTGTCCGCGGTGGGCACGATCATGTGGACGGAGCCCTGAAAACGGGCATCGGGGAAGGCATCCAGCCGTATCTCGCAAGGCTGGCCCGCCCTGACCTGCTCGATGTTGGATTCCGAGACATCCACCTCCACCTGCAGGGATTCCATGTCCGCAATGGTTACCACCGCCGCCTTCGCGTTGGCCGCCGCACCCAGGGGGGTGACAATGTCCCCGATGTCCGCATTCTTGGTGAGCACCACGGCGTCAAAGGGGGCCCGAATGAAGGAGTAGTCCAGCATGACCTGCGCTTCGGCAAGGGCCGCCTCGCTTGCACGCAATGCCGCCTCCTGGGCGGCGACCTCGGCCCTGGCCATTCTGTATCTCGCCTCGGCCGTGTCGAAAACGGACCTTGCCACAAAGCCTTTGGCGGCCAGTTCGTGGTTCCGGTTGTAGGAGAGGGTGGCATCCACCAGCTCGGCCTTGGCATGTTCCACCCTGGATCGCGCCAGGTGAACGTTGGCCTGGGCCCGGGCACGGCTTGCCCTCGCATCCTCGTTCTCCAGGCGGGCGATCACCTGATCCTTGTTCACGCGGTCTCCCTCTTCCACGTGGAGTTCCACAAGGCGGCCTGTGGTCTTGGATGCCACGGCGGCCTTACGCTGGGCCACCACGTAGCCGCTGGCGTTCAGCAGGGTCAAGCTCTGAGAGGGGTACGTGTTCTGGACGGGTGAGACCTGCACCTCGACCGCGGGCCTCAGCATGCCCTTCTGATAAAGGAGGAAGGCTGCCGCCATGAGCAGGGCGGGCAACAGAAAATAGATGTGGCGCTTCTTCCTCGCTCGCCTGGAGGCGACCTTCTTCTTGTCTATGTGAAGTCCCGAGATGTCCGCAGCAGTCATGTCATCCCGTTCTCGTGGCGCAGAAGGGGTGGGTCATTTGGGATGGACGGTTCCCTCCGCGATCTCCTCCTCACCCACGACCCCTTGCTGTTACTGAGAGATATACGAGCATAACGGATTCCGGCTGGTGAGTCGATAGAGAAGTGGGCCATTGCCGAGAATTCGCATTGTCCATCCCTGATGGCTTCGCGAAGCGCCCATATGCTGCGTTGCGCTTCATCTTTCGCCATTCCGGGCTGCCGGAGCAGAGAGCTGAAAAAACCCTTGACTTCCTGCAAACGTTTGCAGAATTGGTGTCATGTCTGAAGAGTCTTCCAATGAAAGTGCCGGTGCGGGGACCGACTTGGTACACCTTTTCACAAATACGGTGACGTATTCTGCAGCCATGAATGGAAGCATGCAACGGTTAAGGGCCGCGCCGGGGGTGGTCGTCCAGGCCGCAACGATTTCTCCGATGCGACTAAGACGGGACCCGGATTCTGCGTTTTCCGCAGGCAGCCCCATGCTGCGACACCCGAAACGGGGTGCAGCTCTGTCCCTGCGACGGTAAGAATTTCGATACTACGGGGCGGTCATCGGCAGCGGATAACGATGGGTTGCGGTCCTGAGAGACCACCCCAGGGCGGCCCGCCATGCGCCCCGTATTCGTGAACCAGTAGTGTCCAAAATCGGTTTGGCCTGCATGGGTCGATCTTGTGATGTCAACAAGTTACCTCGATGGGAACAGGTTATTCCGCACCAGGTTGCCTCTCATTGGGGGGCAGGCAGGACTTTGGGGCATTGCCTCTGCTACGTTCGCTTCGCCGTCCATGGCTCCGCTCACTGCGGATTTCGGCCCTTGCGCTGTCCTGCTCCGGGGCCGAAATACGCCGCAACCGGCAATACCCCTCGCACCTGCCTCTCGCCTAAACCGATTTTGGACAGGCATGTTCGTGAACGTATTTATGAAAAGGTGTACTTAGGTCCGATTCAAGGCTTATTGGGAATCTGATACGACATGGAACTTCTCCATTACCTGGAAATCGGTTTTTCTGTTGCCCTCCGGCCCGAGAATCTGTTGTACTGCTTTGTGGGGGTGTTCGTCGGGACCCTGATTGGGGTTTTACCGGGCATAGGGCCTGTGGGGGCCATGTCCCTGCTCCTTCCCTCTACCTTCAAGGCCACCCCGGAGGCGGCCATCATTATGTTAGCCGGAATCTATTATGGTGCCATGTATGGAGGATCCACAACCTCTATCCTGGTCAACATACCTGGAGAGGCTGCCTCCGTGGTCACCTGTCTGGACGGCTACAAGATGGCCCGGCAGGGCCGCGCCGGGCCTGCTCTTGGCATTGCCGCTTTCGGTTCCTTTATTGCCGGGACTATTGCCATCCTGGGATTGATGCTGATGGCTCCCCCTCTTGCCAGATTCGCCCTCCAGTTCGGACCCCCGGAGTACTTCACCCTCATGGTGCTGGGTATCACGATCCTTATTTACCTGGCACATGGGTCCATGCCCAAAGCCCTCATCATGGCCGGTTTCGGCATTGTCCTGGGGCTGATTGGCCTGGACGACCGCCCCCAGCGCGGCCCCTCGATCACCTGGAATTTGTACAGGTATTTCTGGGACATGACACCAGCATGCTGTATAAGACACTCGAGGTTGCCCTTGCTGGCCTGTCTCCCGAAGCAGGACACCTCAATGAATTGAAGAATTGAACAGGGAGGTGGTAGCGAATGAAAGAGGTTGTCATCACATCAGCGGTAAGGACGCCTATCGGGGCCTACTGCGGGTCTTTGCGGGAAGTCCCGGTGGAAAAGATGGGAGCTACTGTTCTCAACGAAGTTATCAGGCTCTCCAATGTGAAACCGGAGCAGGTCGATGATGTTGTTTGTTCCCAGTCTTATGCCAGCGGCGAATCCCCGAATCTTGCCCGTCTGGCGCTGTTGGAAGCCGGCTGGCCGGTAGAGATCCCCGGCGTCACTTTGGATCGCCGCTGCTGTTCCGGAGTGCAGTCCGTGTGGTCGGGCGCCATGGAAATCCAGACAGGAAACGCTGAAATCGTCGTCGCTTCTGGAATGGAAAGCATGAGCCGGTGCGAATTCTATATTCCAGGTGAATACATCAAATGGGGCGTGGGCGGGCGTACGGATCCCAAATGGGGCTTTATGCCCCGGCAACATGGCAGTATGGCCATGTGGGGTATTCCGTTCTATGACAGGATTCAACGTGGTCGTCCGAACCACCAACCCATTGAGCGCTTCGGTGAACTGAATTCGATGATGACGTGGGCAGAAACCGCGGCCAGGAAAGAAAACGTTACGCGGCGAGAAGCGGACAACTGGTCAGTGGGCTCCCACAGGAAAGCCCTTGCAGCCATAGACTCCGGCAAGTTCAAGGAAGAAATCGTGCCGATCATGGTCCCCCAATCCAAAGGACCGGATATCACATTCGATACGGATGAGACACCCCGCCGGGATACGTCCCTGGAGCAACTTGCCAGGTTAAAACCCATCTACCCTGATGGGATCTGCACGGCAGGCAACTCATCCAGCGAAAATGACGGTGCGGGGGCCGTTGTTTTGATGACGCCTGAGAAGGCAAAGGAAATCGGGGTCAGACCTCTGGTGCGCGTGATATCGTTCGGCGTCGTCGGCGCCGATCCCACACTCACCTATCCGGCCGTACCCGTCGCTGTAAACAGGGCGTTGAAGAAAGGCAGCCTTGCGCTGGACCAGATGGACCTCATTGAAATCCAGGAGGCCTTCGCTGCTCAAACGATTGCTGATGCAAGATTAATGAAACTCACGGAGGCTCAGATGGAGACCAGAGTCAATGTGAATGGCTCCGGTATCTCACTTGGCCATCCCATCGGGGCTACCGGCGTGATCAGGCTGGTAACCCTGGTCCATGAAATGGGTCGCCGTAATGATGCTCAATATGGCCTGTTGACCGTATGCGGCGGCGGTGGACTGGGTATTTGTATGATCGTGGAGAAGGTGTAGCACGCCTCTGGCGCATGGCCGGAATTGCCGGGTTCTGCGTGATTAGCCCCCTGGGTCTCGCGTCTGCCCCGGCCTTAGTACACCTTTTCATAAATACGTTCACGAATCCGGGGCGCATGGCGGGCCGCCCTGGGGGTGGTCTCTCAGGACCGCAACTCATCTTTATCCGTTGCCGATGACCGCCCCGTAGTATCG
>JAFGPH010000082.1 GCA_016926135.1 Deltaproteobacteria bacterium | reverse complement strand
CGCTTCGCTTCACTTGAGGTTGGAGGCAACTGCATCTTTTCCTGCCTCCCACCTCCAACCTCTAACCTCCAACTTCTTCTAGGCCCTGGTCACAGGCTCGATGGACAGCGTCGGATTCGGCGTGTTCTCGTAAAACCGGATTTTATCGTGCAGCTTGCGCAGGCGCTGGCTCAGAACCTTGCAGATCTGCAACGCGATGAGGGGATACTCCCTCACGATTTCCGTGAACTCCCGCTTGTGAAGAACCAGTACCCGTGTCTCTCTTTCGCTCCGGACGCTCGCGGAGCGCACCAGGTCCTCGAAGAGGGCCATCTCTCCAAAATAATCACCGCCCCGAATGTGGTCCAGCTCCACCTGGGGCCCACCTTCCGCACCCTTCAGCACCGCCACCTCTCCGTCGATGAGGAGATACATGGTCTCCCCGGGTTCCCCTTCCCGAATGATCACCGTGCCGACCGGGTAACTGACCTCCTCCGTCACGGAGGCCACCGCTGCCAGTTCACTGACCGAAAGGCCCTGAAAGATGTGAATGCTTCTGAGGTGGAGGATCTTGTCGGTAATGCTGATCCCTGTTTCCATCGTCGACTCCCTCCGGGTTGCATCGGAAGTGTTTTGGTTCGCCGCCCTGTCTGCCATGTTCCGGACATGGGGATTCCTGGATCCCCGCAGCGGTTCGATCAGGGCCGGATCCAGACCGTCCGGCCCCCGCTTTGCCATGAGATCGAGGCAAAGCACCAGGCTCACCCAGTCCTGCCTTTTCAGCAGGTGAGAGAAGAGCGTTTCGGGGTTGGAATCGAACTGCGGCAGCCGGGCGAACTTCTTCCCTGCATCGAGACACCGTTCAACCGGGAGATCCTCCAGCAGGGGGATCATGATTTTGGAAAGGGTGGTCCCCAGGGTGTCCTCCAGGGCCTCCAGTGCGTTGGCCCTCTGACGCGCATCCGGGGAGAAGACCCCCCGGTGAATGAGCCGCACCCGGCCGGCCGGGTCCTGGGCGGCCAACACCCTCAGGACCGTTTCCAGCCTCTCTTTTTTTCGCTGGAGAAGGTGTTCTGAAAGCAGCTTCGCCTCGGGGCTTTCCTCCATCCTTGTCAGGGCCTCCACCTCCGCCACGTTGACATAGGCCCTCTCCAGCTGAGACCTGGCAAAGCGAAGCACATCCACGTCCCTGATCTGCAGGGACTGGAGCAGGGAGAAGACCCCTTCTCTCGACTTGCGATTGGGGATGCTGAGGGATTCGATGAGCAGCTCCCCGCTCTGATGCGGGGCTTCCTGAAGCTTGGCGAGACTCCGGCCCCTCAGGTCCTCCGAGGGGTCCCCCAGCAGGGGGATGACCGCCCTGAGGGCCTCGTCATCCGTCACGGAAACGGCCTTGAGCGCCGCCCTGCGCACCCTCTCCGACGCGTGCTTCAGGTAGGGAAAGGCAACCCCGTTCAGGCCCTCTGCCTGCAGCAGATGGAGGGATTCCAGCGTCAGGGCGATCAGGATTCCTTCTTTCTCAACCCGCAAAATCTCCAGAAGCGGCCCCACGTATTTCGGGTCTCTGCTGCCTCCCGCGGCGATGATCCCCGCCCTCTTTTCGGGAAGACGGGAGGAGCTGATCCACGATTCAACCACGCCCCGGTAGGTTTCCGGATCGAGTCTGTACAGGCCCATGACAGCCAGGGCCTTGATTTCCGGATGGGGAAAGGTGTCAAAAACCTTCTTCAGAAAAGGGGCGGAGAGATCCGGCTGCAAGCGGGCGGCGGCCTTCAACACGGCGATCGTCTTTCCCGGCTTTTTCCTGTCCGCCATTTCCTCAAAAACCCCGATCGCATCCCCGGGGGTGCTACCGGACAGAAGCCCCAGCAGCCGGATGATCGTGCGGTCATCCTGCCCCCGGATCACCGAAAGGATGTGTTGATCCAGATCCTTGAACCCCAGAGATTTCATGAGCTGTGCATACCAGAGGCAGGTCTCCCCCCTGGAGACGAGGAAATTCTGCACGAGCTGCGACTGCACCCTCTTGTCCTGGAAGATGGGGCTCACGTCCTCGGATTCCAGGGACTTGAGATCCAGCATGTTTCGGGAGACCAAATCCAGGAGAATCCTGGAATACCTTCTCTTGAGCACCACGTTGGCGGTCAGCCAGGCCGTGACAAAGGCGATGGCCACCAGGGAGAGGTAGCGGGGGTGCATCACGCCCTGGAGGGCCATGATGGCGCCGGACCCGGCCAGGATTCCGATTCGCACGACCGTGCCCCGCAGAAAGGGCCTCACCACGGACCTCTGCTCGGGCGGGAAAAGGCCCATCAGCACGGCCCGCGCCGGGTTGTTGATCGTGTTGCGCAGCACGGAGGTGGAAAGTTGGGAATAGATGGCGGAATAGACGTCGAATCGGAAGAGGTAGGCCAGAAAGGCGACCACATAATTGATGGGATGAAAGAGGAGCGCCACGGGCAGTCCCCAGCGGCCGTAGAGCCTTCCCACGAAGAGGAGCACCACGAAGCTGACGATGTTCATGGAACCCCGGAAGTACCCGAAGAACTTGATCATGCCTCCTTCCGTGCCGAAAGTCTGGTCCACGGTGAAGTTGAAGAGGTAGTTGATGATGGGGATGACCATGTTCGGCACGAGGGTGAGCACGATCAGGATCTTCACCAGCAGCGATTCCCTGATGATGGGCACGACCTTGCGCAGTTCGTCCAGCAGGGCGGACTTTGATTTCTTTTTGGACTGCTTTTCCGTCACGACCAGGCTCGGGAAGAGGGTCCCCATTTTTCGGACCACCAGGGCCCCGGCCACACAAGCACCCAGATAAACCCACATGAGGTTGTCGATGGTGATCGCCCTGGCAAGCGGGTGGGTGCAGTAACTTCCCAGGATTCCCCCCAATGTGCCCCCTGCGGTCAGGAGGGGGAAAAGTCGCTTGGACTGCCTGGTGTTGAAGAGATCATTGGCCATGTCCCAGAACAGGAGCCCCAGGAGCACCTCATACTGGGACTTGAGGATGTAGATCACCGGATAGATGATGTCGAATCCGAAGGGGATAACCAGCCGGATCGCCCCGACGGAGCCCCCGCAGACCAAGAGCAGGAAAAACAGGATGCGGCTGCTGGGGGTCCTGGCCATCACGCCCGTCAGCATGCTCATGATGACAAACGTGGATACGGCGTTGACCATGTAAATGACGGGCAGGTATTCCACGCCGTATCGTTTCAGGAAGGCCGTCTCACCGAAGTTGTTGAGGAGAATGTCGGCAACGTGAATCGTGAAGAAGAGCAGCACGGACCAGAAGAAGAGGTGGATCTCGTCTTCGTAGACCTTGAGCCACTTTCCCAGGAACTTGCTCATCAAAACCTCAAAGAATTCGATTTCCGAATCGTTTCGGATTTCAGGCCGCCTGTTTTCACGGCTTTACGAGGTCTAATCCGTCAAACTACTATCTCAGTGTTGCCGGTGTCAAGGCCGGCGCTTCCTGCGGCCGGCCACGACCCTGTAGCGGTGGCTGTAGTCCCTGATTCGGTGTCCGTCCTCGAATTGCCCGGAACGCTCCATGAGGGCAAGGGCGCTCTCGGTCTGCCCCGGGTCCATTTCCACAAGAAGCCACCCCCCGGGTTTCAGAAAGGCGGGGGACTCCAGGATGATTTTCCGGATACAGTCCAGACCCTCCCGACCGCCGTCCAGGGCGATTCGAGGTTCGTAGCGGCGCACCTCGGTCATGAGGGTGTCCATGTCTTCGGCGGCGACATAGGGGGGATTGGTTGCGACGAGGTCGAAAAGGCAGCGTTCCTCCTTCAGGGGACGGAAGAGGTCTCCCTGGAAGAAGCGGATTCGGCCCCGGGAATCCAGTTTCCGGGCATTCCTACCTGCAAAGGTAAGGGCCTCTGAAGAAATGTCGCTTGCAAAGAGGGATGCATCCCGGATCTCCCGGGCCAGGGCCAGGATCACTGCGCCGCAACCTGTCCCGAGGTCTAGGATGCAGGGGCTCTTGGGGTCGTCCTGCCTGTCATGCGGTCTTTCTCCCCGCAGCAGGGAAAGAGACTGCTCAACGAGCAGTTCGCTCTCCGGTCTGGGAATCAGCACCCCGCGGCCCACCTCGAACTCCATGGACCAGAATTCCTGCCTGCCCGTGATATACTGGACGGGTTCTCCCTGGAGGCGCCTGCGGATGAGGGAGCGATACCCCTCCAACTCCGGCCCTGAAAGGGGTTTGTCGAAGTTGAGGTAGAGATCGATCCTTCTTGCCTTGAGCTGATGCGCGAGGAGAACCTCCGCGCAGAGCCTGGGAGCTTCAGTGCCCTTCTCCCGGAGGTACTCCGCGGTCACCTTCAGGAGGCCCTGGATGCTCCATCCGGCGGGGGTCATTGGGCGCCCTTCAGGGCCTCTGTCTGGAAGTGGGTCATGAGAGGATCCAGAATCAAATCCAATTCCCCCTGCAGGATACCCTCCAGTCGGTACAAGGTGAGTCCGATCCGGTGGTCCGTGACTCTGGCCTGGGGGAAATTGTAGGTCCTGATCTTCTCGCTCCGATCCCCCGACCCCACCATGCTCCTCCGCTCTTCGGTGATGCGGGACTGCTGCTCGGCCACCTGGGCATCCAGCAGCCGGGCACGGAGCACCTTCATGGCCTTGGCCTTGTTTTTGTGCTGGGATTTTTCATCCTGGCAGGTCACAACCAGCCCGGAAGGCAGGTGGGTGATGCGAACCGCGGAATCGGTGACATTCACATGCTGTCCCCCGTGCCCGGAAGAACGGAAGACGTCAATTCGAAGGTCTTCCGGGTTGATCTGCACATCCACATCCTCGGCCTCCGGAAGCACGGCCACGGTCACCGCCGAGGTGTGGATGCGGCCCTGGGTCTCCGTCTCCGGCACCCTCTGAACGCGGTGAACGCCACTCTCGTGTTTGAGGCGACTGTAGACCTCCTGTCCGGCAACCAGCAGGATGATCTCCTTCAGCCCCCCCATCCCCGAAAAGTGCTGGCTGAGGATTTCGCTCTTCCAGCCTTTGATCTCGGCATATCGGGCATACATTCGGAAAAGGTCGGCGGCAAAAAGCGCGGCCTCTTCTCCCCCCGTGCCCGCCCTGATCTCCAGGAGGATGTTCTTTTCGTCGAGCGGATCCTTGGGGAGAAGCAGCACCTTCAGCTCCTTTTCCAGGGTGGAGAGCCTTTCCCGGAGGGAGTCGATTTCCTCTTTGGCCAGTTTGCGGATCTCGGGATCCGGGTCGTCCAGCAGGGAGAGGTTTCCGGCAATCTCCTCTTCAACGGCGCTGTATTCCTTGTGTTTTCGCACGACAGGCAGAAGGGAGCTATGTTCTTTCAAATACTTCTGGTAGGTCTTCTGCTCGCGAATCACCTCGGGCCGGACCAGTTCGCTTTCCAGATGATGAAAACGTTCTTCGATTCCCTTGATTCTGCCGAACATCGATAGCCCCCTCGCTTATGAGGTGATTCAGGGTGCTGATATCAAAAGACCCGAGCGGGGTTTTCCCACGTTCGGGTCAGCGTGCAATTTGCTCGATCCGAAGCCGGGTCCACGCTCCGGGACGGGGCTGGGATCGGACCGGGGGGCCGTTTATCCCGTTTTTTTGGAGGTCGAGGGCTTGGCTGCCTGGGCGTACTTGGTCCTGAATTTCTCAACCCTTCCGGCAGCGTCGACCAATTTCTGTTTTCCTGTAAAGAAAGGGTGGCACTTGGAGCAGATTTCCACCTTGATTTCCTTGAGGGTGGAACCTGTTTCAAACTCATTTCCACAGGCGCAATGTACCAGGGTCCTGTGGTATTGGGGGTGAATTCCTTCTTTCATCGATCGTCTCCTTACTCGTGTTCGTGATTCGTGTTGGTGATTCGTGTTCGTGGTTCGTGGTTCGTGATTCGTGAGAACATCCAGGTAAACTGAACGTTACCGTTTCCGGACTCCCGGTTTTGCTGCTTACTGCTTACTCCCTACTGCCTACTGGTTATTTCGTGTTGGTGATTCGTGAGAACATCCAGGTAAACTGACCGTTACCGTTTCCGGACTCCAAGTGTTGCTGCTTACTCCCTACTGCCTACTGGTCATTTCGTGTCCGTGTGCGTAAGAGGCCCATTCACGGCAACTTTTCACTTTAGGCACTTTAGAGCACTTTAGGCATTTTAGGCACTTCCCTGCCCTACTCACTCATGGATGCCAGAAAATCTTTATTATGTTTGGTTCCCTTCATCTTGTCCAGCAAAAACTCCATGCTGTCCACCGGGGTCAGAGGGGCCAGGAGTTTGCGAAGAATCCAGATCCGGTTCAGATCTTCCTTCTCCAGCAGAAGCTCTTCCTTGCGGGTGCCGGAACGATTGATATCCACGGAGGGGAACACACGCCGGTCGGTAAGCTTTCTGTCCAGGTGGATCTCCATGTTCCCCGTGCCCTTGAACTCTTCGAAAATCACCTCATCCATCCGGCTTCCCGTGTCGATCAGGGCCGTGGCAATGATGGTGAGACTCCCTCCCTCCTCCACGTTTCGGGCCGCGCCGAAAAATCTCTTGGGCTTGTGGAGCGCGTTGGAGTCGAGCCCTCCGGAGAGGATCTTCCCGCTCGGGGGCACGGTTGCGTTGTAGGCCCGTGCCAGCCGGGTGATGCTGTCCAGCAGAATCAGCACGTCCCGCTTGTGCTCCACCAGTCTCTTGGCCTTCTCGATCACCATCTCCGCCACCTGTACGTGCCTCTGCTGCGGTTCATCGAAGGTGGAGCTGATCACCTCCGCATCCACGTTCCGCTGCATGTCGGTGACTTCCTCGGGCCTCTCGTCGATGAGGAGCACGATTTTGTGGATTTCCTTGTGATTGGCCGAGACGCTGTTGGCGATGTTCTGGAGCAGCATGGTCTTCCCGGTCCTGGGGGGAGCGACGATGAGTCCTCTCTGGCCCCTGCCCAGGGGGGTCATCAAATCCATGATTCTTGCGGAATAGTTGTCCGCCGTGGTCTCCAGCTTGACCCTTCGCTGGGGGTAGAGGGGGGTCAGGTTGTCAAAGAGGATCTTTTCCCGGGCGATTTCCGGATCCTCGTGATTCACCTGCTCCACCTTGAGGAGGGCGAAGTAACGCTCGGTATCCTTCGGGGGTCTGATCTGGCCCGAAACGGTGTCGCCGGTGCGCAGGTTGAAGCGTCGGATCTGAGACGGAGAGATGTAAATATCGTCGGGGCCGGGCAGGTAGTTGGAATCCGGCGCCCTCAGAAAGCCGAACCCGTCCGGGAGGATCTCCAGGACCCCTTCCCCGTAAATCAGGCCGTTCCGCTCCGAATGGGCTTGGAGCAGGGAAAAAATGAGGTCCTGCTTGGGCATCCCCGTGGCCCCCTCGATCGAGAAATCCCTCGCCAGCCCGGTCAGTTCATTGATTTTCATCTTCTTGAGTTCAACAAGGTTCATGCCACGATCTCCATTTGTCGCGTTTTCGTTCCGGCTCGGAGGGGTTTCACCCCCCTTTGCGCGCACACGGCTATGTGAAGGACTTTTTACCAAGGATCGGTTCTTCTACACTCAGGGTGAGTTTTATAATATAGATGGCGCTGCAGATTATCCTTGAAGTGAATTGTGGCACCCGGCTGCACCGAATTCCCAGAGGCAGGCACTCACGATTTTTAAAGGCTTTAGTTATAGAGAAAAACAATCCTTGTCAAGCTTCTTTTCGCCCAGCATGGATCTGAGCGTCTCCAGCACCTCTTTCATGTCCGACGGCATCGGGGCGCGGAACTCGCAGAAAACACCGGATTCGGGGTGCACGAAACCCAGGGATTCCGCGTGCAGCATCTGTCTGGAAGGGGGGAGGGGCGCCTCTTCCCCCTCGGGCATGTGCTTTCTCCACCAGCCCTTTCTGTAACCGTAGACCGGATCCCCCAGCACGGGATGGCCCGCATGGGAAAGATGGACCCGGATCTGATGTGTCCTTCCGGTTCTGGGGCTCACGGCAAGGAGGGAGAACCGGGTTCCGATCTCCTCTACCTTCTCCCAAAGGCTCAATGCCCTGCGGCCTCCGGACGGTGCCACGGCCATCTCCTTCCTGCGCACCGGATGGCGAGCGATAGGCAGGTCGATTTTTCCTTCCCTGCCGGGAGGAACGCCGTGGACGATGGCCAGGTACCTTTTCCGCACGCTGCCCGATTTGAACTGCCCGCACAGGAATGTGTGGGCTAAATCGTTCTTGGCTACCACCATGAGGCCCGAGGTGTCTTTGTCCAGCCTGTGAACGATGCCCGGCCGCATCACCCCCCCGACACCCGACAGGTCCCTGCACCGCTGCAGAAGCCCGTGAACCAGGGTTCCGCGGGGGTGGCCCGGGGCAGGGTGGGTGACCAGCCCGGGAGGCTTGTTCAGAATGATCAGGGACGAATCCTCATGGATGAGGTCGAATTCAACCGGCTCAGGTTGCAGGAGAGACGGAAGCGGGGCGGGAATCGTCACCTGCACCCGGTCCCCGCTCTTCAGACGGTACCCGGACTTGGACAGGGCGTCGTTGACCTTGGCCCATCCCTTCCGGATGAGGTCCTGCGCCCTGGAACGGGTCAGGTCCTCCACCCGGGAAGCAAGAAAGCCGTCGATCCTTTGCGTCTTCTCTTCGGCCGAAACCACAAAGGAAAAGCACCTGTCTGAATCCTCTTGCACCATCCCCCAATGCAGGCCTGCGGCCGCAACCCAATGAGGGCGTTGTGGTTTGAAGAAGGTTCTAAGGTTCATACGGCTCCGCCGGGTAAAGGTCTTCAGGTCCCCCGTCCCTACGGCTCCGCCGGTCCAAAGGTCTTTTCGACCCTGGACCCCGGACCTTGGACCCTGAACCAGCAGGTTGACGTTGTCGCCTCCAACCTCCAACTT
>JAFGPH010000511.1 GCA_016926135.1 Deltaproteobacteria bacterium | reverse complement strand
GGCTGGGAACTGGAAAAGGAACTTCGCGCTTGGCTGCGCCGGAAGGGATTTCATGAGTTCGAGTGTGGTATCCCGCAAATATCTTGACAATTTCTGCAGGCCCGAATGGAATTGGTCACGGCCTAAGGGCCGACCCAGGGTTATTCGTCCAGGCCACAACGGTTTCTGAGATGCCTATAAGACGGCGCATACCTTTTGCGTTTTTCTTAACCAGACCCTGGGAGGAATCCACCACGGGTTTGGATCTCGTTGACATAGAGCCTTTCGAAATCTGCTCCATTCGACCTCCCACGGACAACCACAGTCTCACCTACAGGCTCACGCGGAATGTTACTGGAACAGATGTGCCTTCTGTCCGGTATACAAGTTCGGTGCCAGGTTCTCCAAGCGAAAGATCGAAGAGATCATGGAGGAAATCAGGAAAGCCTTCCCCTCTCTTCAGAGATTCACCGTTTACGGTCGCACCAAATCGTCCGCCTCGGTGCGGACCCTGGAAGACCTGAGGCGTTGTCCCGGCGCCGGACTCGACAGGGTCCATTGCTCAGGGCCCGTCACATTTTCCCTCAAACCCCTTTGGCGGAAGCCCGGGAGAAACGGGGGTTTGTCGAGGCCACGGAAAAAGAGGTGGTAAGGGAGATCAGGATCCTTCAGGTCTCTCGGACGGCGAAGTGGAGAAACTCATCACCCTTGTTCGATCAAAGCTCATGCCTTGAATCGCCGACTCAAGAGGCCCGTTTTTTCAGAAGGGCAATTCGCCACCTTCCCCCGGTTCCCATCTTGACAAATTGCACATAAATTCTATAATGTTAGCAAACTGATCCACATATCCTATTGGGCAGTGGAGGTGTCGCCATGGCAGCTCCTCGCAAATCGTACCTCTCCGATTTCCGGCCCAAATGGACGCGCCCGGGCGGGAAGCCGGAAAGGACTTCGAGAAGAACAGGCTACAGGCTCTCCAATTTCACCCGCGCTTACAGGAGCTGGATAGGACCTTATATCAAGTCCCGGCTCCACTCAGGGGAATTCAGACCTGTCTTGTCTTTCCTTTATACGGACCTCAACTGCAATCTCGACTGCCACTACTGCTACAGCAGGGGAAGACGGATCCCCGGCATGACCATGGAAGTTGCAAAACGCTCCGTGGACTGGCTCAGCTCCGTGGGATGTAAAGTCCTTGCCTACATGGGAGGGGAACCCCTGGTCAGGAAGGATGTCATTCTGGAACTGACCCGTTACGCTACCGAGAGGGGCTTTTTCGTGTATCTGCCCACGAACGGCATCCTCCTGGATGAGGCCTTCATCGACGAGATCGGGAAGGCGGGGATTTCGACCATCAACCTCGCCGTGGACAGCATGGAAGGTGCCGACGGAATTCCCAAGTGCTTTGCCCGCATCAGACGTCAGTTCGATTGGCTGCTGGAACGGGAGGAGGAATACGGCTTCATCACCTTCCTGAATATCAACATCACGGACAGGAATATCGGCGATATCAAGGCACTCACAGAATTGGCCCATGATCACGGGGTCCCAACCGACTATCACATCAACGAGCCGCCCCTGATTCAGTACGACCAGTACCGGCATGTCCATGACGGGGCCTGGATTACCGAGGGATCCTACCTTGGTGTTGATGCCCTCATTGACTGGCTGATCGAAAAGAATCTCGCCGGGTACACGATGGTCAATTCCGTGGAGCATCTCCGGGCCATGAAGCGTTTTATCCGCCATGAGCTGCCCCCGTGGCCCTGTTGCGCCGGAAGGCTGACCCTGATCATTCGGCTGGACGGCACCCTCGCACCCTGTTTCGAGCTGTACGGTTCCAAGGAGGACTGGGGAAGCGTTGAGAATGGCCCCAGGTTCGATCCCCTGCGGCTGGCGAGAATCAAAGACGAATGCACCTCCCACTGCCTTTCCACCTGCAACTACCAGGTCATGCACTACACCCGTTCCCTGCTCTACTCGCTCCAGTGGATCGCCAAACACGCCCAGGCCCATTTGTTCGGGGTCTCCTGAAGGGGGAGTCCTGCGCTTGAGATGACCCGTCGACTCCCCTTTTCGGGGGCACCTGTTCTGATTCCTGCCCTCGCCCAGAGGTTCTGCATCCGTTACGATTGACCCAAGATGTGGAAAACCCGGGTGTGATCTCTCAAAAGGCATTCAGGCACCTGTCTGCGATCTCAGGTTTGCGTATCAAGCGATGGAAATTTTGACTTGAATTTGACCTCGTCTTGGGGCATAGGTAGCACACAGGTCCTTTCATCGTCCATTGCCTGTAATCTCTCCGGCCCGCCGGATTGCGGCGGTTGCCGCCCTGCTGTAGGAACGGAAGGGTGAATATGGCCTCCATCGTATCCCATATGAGGGAAACGATCCGGTTCGGATCATGGACAAGATCAACCGCTCCTCCCCTCCGCAAGAGGCTCACCTGGGCAGCCGCCCGGATCCTCTTCGTGATCTGTTCAGGAGTGAGCGTGACGACCGTAGTGGGCTGCTACATCCTCTCCCCGCTCTTCTGCTACTGGTTTTTCGGCAGCCTCAGGTTCTGGCGCTATCTGCATCTCACCCTGCCCATGGTCTTCTTCACCTACCGTCTGGCCTACCTCTGCCTGAGACGAAAATCGGTGGGCTCCTTTCCTTTAACGGCGCCTCCCATGAGCGCGCCCGACCTATCCGCAGTAAAGATCAATCCGGAATGGAAACAAGGCGATTCCTGCGGGGAATGCGGGAAATGCTGCCGGAAGATCAAGTGCCCGTTCCAGGACAAAGAAAACGGGCACTGCATGAGCTACGACACCTTTTACTGGAGGTATTTCAATTGCGGACGATACCCCCTTAACCAGAGGGAGATCGATCTTTATGAATGCCCCAAATGGATCATGCGCCGCTGATTTCCTTCCTGCCGCCGTCCTCTGCGCGTGAGTGAGAGCCGACCACCAGCACTACCAGGTCCTGAACAAACTCCTTCATCTGGGTTGCCTGCGCGTTCATCTCCTCGGCGGAGCTGGCCGATTCCTCGGCACTGGCTGCGGCCTGCTGTACGACCCTGTCCATTTCAGAGACCGCCTTGTTGACCTGTTCGATGCCCTGGGCCTGTTCCCTGCTTGCGGCGGCGATTTCACCCACCAACTCAGCCACCTTCCCGGCGCTTTCCGAGACCTTCAGAAAGGCCTCGTTCGTCCTGGTCACCAGGCCCCTTCCGTCCTTGACCCTTTTGATGGTCTCCTCGATCAGTCCGGCCGTGTTCCGGGCAGCCTCCGCAGCCCGCATGGCGAGATTCCTGACCTCATCGGCCACAACGGCAAATCCCGCTCCCGCCTGACCCGCCCTGGCCGCCTCCACCGCGGCGTTCAACGCCAGCAGGTTGGTCTGGAAGGCAATCTCATCAATGGCCTTGATGATCTTGGAGGTTTCATCGCTGGCATTGGAGATCCCTTCCATGGACGTGGTCAGTTCCGATATGGTCTCATTGGCACTCCCGACGACCTGTCTGGTTTCCTGCATGAGGGCATTGGCCTCGCCGGCATGATCGGCGTTCCGGGCGGTCATGGAAGACATCTCTTCCAGAGAGGACGAACTCTCCTCAATGGACGCAGCCTGCTCCGAGGCCCCCTCGGCCAGGACCTGGCTCGCCGCAGAAACTTGCCCTGCGCCGTTCGTGACCTGCCCGGCCCCTTCCGATATGCCCTGGATCACGGCTTTGAGCCTGCTCACGATTCCCCTGATGGAGAATGCCGCATAGCCGATCCCGACCACCAGCGCCGCAAGGATGAAACCGAAGATGAGCATGACGGAACTCCTGGTCTGCCCGTGCAGCCTTTCCATGCTTGTCTTGCCCATGTAGGCGCATATCTCATCAAGCTTGCCCTTATGGCTTTCCATGCGGGCCCTGAAGGCTGTCTGGCTCAGCACCTGACCCTGGTGCTCTTCCAGTTTTGCAGAGATCTCATCGAATTGGGTCTGGATGGTCTTGGCTACCTCGCTCAGTTTTTCACTGCCTTCCACCTTCTTCTGCCACACATTGATGTCTTCCTTTGCCTTGCCCGCCTGATCCTGCACGCCTTTCCAGTTCAAAGGAGACGGTCTCATGAGGTAGCCGGTTGCCACCGCCTGGAGCACCTTGGCGCTGAAGATCATCTCCTCGAACCAAATCTCCCCGCTCTTGATCATCTCCAGCAGCGGATCATAGGCGCCTGCGAGGGCCTTTTCTATCGTTCCCTTTGCCTCTTCAGAGGCACGGAAGCCGTCCAAGGCCTTTCGGTATTGGTTCACCTCTCCCTTCGCTACAGCAAGCTTTTGCTTCGACTCCTGATCCACGTTTTCAACGCCCACTACCTGGTCGATGGCCGCAAGGGCGCTGTCGAGGCGGGCATAGGTTGCCTTGATCGAGTCGCCCGCCGCCTTGGAGTCTCCCATGGAGCAGGCAAGAAGGTACTGATCGGTATGTCCCTTGACCGAGGCAATGAGCCCTTGAAGCTCATTCATCTCCTGATAAAACCCTGTCACGCCCAGGACGCGGCTTAAACCTACGTATCCCGCTATCCCCACGGCGACCATCAAAACCAGCATGAGTGCAATACCCGATGCAATCCGCTTTCCCAGTGTCATCTCGAAACGCATGGCCCAACCTCCGGTTTCGGTCTCAGGGCGACTCTTTTCATGTAAATATCGTCTTCTCTTACCCGAAACTTGAATTTTTACTCAGGATCAGGGCCCCCCACCCTTCCAGGATCAGCCGCTCCGTTTCGACCAGGGCCGTCCTCCTGAAGAAAATCGCCATTTCGTCCATTTGGGGCGCCCCGAAGCCGGAGACGATCGCGGCGCCCCCAGGGGCCGTCCTCTGCGGGATGTGGATTCCGGTTTTCAGGAGCACGGAGGGGACGACGTTGGCCAGCACAAAATCGAAGGTTTCATGGACGGCCTCCCACGAACCCTCCCGGATCTCGATCCGTTCGCGGAGGCCGTTCATTGCCACATTCCGCCTCGCCGCGGCCACGGCCCGGGAATCGATCTCGACCCCCACCGCATGGCCTGCCCCCATTTTGACGGCCCCTATGGCCAGAAGACCTGTCCCGCACCCGAAGTCCAGTACCCCTTTGCCTTGGAGGCCCCCCGTTCCCGCCCTTCGGTCCAGGGCTTCCAGGCAGAGCCGGCTTGTGGGATGTTTTCCCGTCCCAAAGGCGTTGCCGGCGTCGATAATGATCGTTCGATTCCCGCCCTCGCCCCCGGTCTCTTGGATCAAAGGGAACCAGGGTTGCACGGTAAGCCCGGGAATGGGGTTGAAGGGCTCCCTGTAGCCCTCGCTGCCTGAAGCAGGCTCGGAATAGGCCAGATTCCTGACCCTGAGATCAAAGGGTTTCGGGAGGGAGAAATCCTCTTCCGCTCTCTTCAGGGCGCGGGAAACCTCCACCAACTTCTCATCCAGGCCCCGCTCGTCCTCCAGAAGAATGGTCCTTCCTTCCGGCTCACCTTCCGTTTCTTCGGGAAAGACGTGTTTTCTCAGGGGAAGCGAAGCACCGAGCTGCTCCGAGAGCCTGGCCAGGGCGTACAAAGGTCCCTCGATGGCGATCTCGATCTTCACACCCCCCCCTCTTCCCGCCTTTCGGTCCCGACGGCCGGGCCGGACGATTTTCCTCTTGAAGTGCGATCTGAAGTTAGTCTATAAAGAGCGATTACGGCAGATGTTTCCAGGCGTTGACGGCACTCTGAAAAGCCATCAAGCACTGGGAACCTTCCTTTTCAGGTGGCCCAAGATACATCACCATACAGGACCGATCCAATGAAAATCGCCATAAGCGGTAAAGGCGGCGTGGGAAAAACCACCTTTGCATCCCTCCTCATCAAGGCACTCGCCGACCAGGGGAAAAGGGTTCTCGCCATCGATGCGGACCCTGATGCAAACCTGGCCCAGGCCCTTGGTTTCAGCGACCTGTCCGGAATCGTCCCCATATCGCAGATGAAGGAGCTCATCGAGGAGAGGACGGGGGCCAGGGTCGGCTCCATGGGATCGTTTTTCAAACTGAACCCCAAGGTGGACGACCTGCCGGAGAGGCTCTCCCTCAGGCTGGACAGCGTGAACCTCATGGTCCTGGGCGGGGTCAAGAAGGGGGGAGCCGGGTGTATCTGCCCGGAGAGCACCCTCCTCAAAAACCTGGTCCGGCACATCGTGCTGGCCCGCGACGAGGTGGTGATTCTGGACATGGAGGCCGGGCTGGAACACCTCGGCAGGGGCACCGCCATGGCTGTAGACAGGCTGGTCGTGGTGGTGGAACCGGGACGCCGAAGCATCGAGACCGCCCATCAGATCCGCAGACTGGCGCAGGATATCGGGCTCAAAAGGGTGAGCCTCGTGGGCAACAAGATCCGTTCCCCCAAGGACAGGGAGTTTCTCCATTCCCAGATGCCCGGCTTTCACTTTCTGGGATTCATTCCCTTTGAGGGAGCAATCATCGAAGCGGACCTGGAAGGCCGTCCCCCTTACGAGAAGAACCCGGAGGGGGTGGGCCTTGCAGCAGAGATGATCCGCCAACTGGAAAAGGGCTGAGCAAAACCTGAACCTTTGACGAGGAGACGTGACTATGGCTAAGAGAATTCATAATTTCAATCCCGGGCCCGCGGCGCTGCCCCTTTCCGTGCTGGAGCAGATCCGAGAGGAGTTCTTGGACTACAAGGGAACAGGCATGTCTATTGCCGAGATCAGCCACCGTTCAAAGCAGTTTGAAGAGGTCGTGAACGAGGCGGTTTCAAGGACGAAGAGGCTGTTGAGCATGGGAGACGAGTTCCAGGTGCTCTTCATCCAGGGCGGCGCGAGCCTCCAGTTCACCATGGTCCCCATGAATATCGCCCTGCCCGGAAAACCCCTGGACTACATCAATACGGGCACATGGTCCACCAAGGCCATCAAGGAGGCCAAGCTCCTCAAGAAGGATGTGCGGGTCATTGCCTCGTCGGAGGACAAGAACTTCTCGTACATCCCCGGGACCTATGAGGCGGACAAGGACGCAGCCTACCTCCATTTCACCTCCAACAACACCATCAAGGGCACCCAGTGGTGGGATTTCCCCAAGGCGGGAGAGGTCCCCCTCGTATGCGATATGTCCTCCGACATCATGAGCAGGCGCTTCGATGTCAAGCCCTTTGGGCTCATCTACGCGGGCGCCCAGAAGAACATCGGCCCCGCAGGAACCGCCCTTGTAATCATCCGGGAGGACATGATCAAGAGGGTCCCGGCCGATGTACCCGCCATGCTCAAATACACCAGCTTCTCCGAGTCCAATTCCCTGTACAATACGCCTTCCTGCTTCACCATCTACACCATCAACCTGGTCCTGAAATGGTTGGAGGAGACCATTGGCGGACTTGAGGCTATGGAGAAAATCAACCATGAGAAGGCAAGACTCCTCTACCACACCATCGACCGTTCCGGGTTCTACAGGGGCACCGCCGAGAAGGACAGTCGATCCCTGATGAACGTGACCTTCCGTCTTCCGACCGAGGAACTGGAGGCCAAGTTCGTGGCCGAGGCGCAGAAGGCCGGGCTGGGCGGACTGAAAGGGCATCGCTCCGTGGGAGGATGCCGGGCGTCCATCTACAATGCCACGGGATTGGACACAATGAACGCCCTGGTGGGATTCATGACCGATTTCGAGAAAAAAGCAGGCTGATGCTGAAAAGATCCAGGATTTCGCAGGCACTCTCCTCGGGAGAGGCCGGTCAGAAGATCACCGTCATGGGTTGGGTCCGCACCAGGAGGGACTCCAAGGGGGGCTTCTCCTTCATCGAAGTGAACGACGGCTCCTGCATGAGCAACCTTCAGATTATCGCCGACAAGGGTCTGCCAAACTATGAATCGGACGTGTTGAGGTTGCAGACAGGGTGTTCCGTGCGAGCCTCGGGCACCCTGGCTGCCTCCCCTGGAAAGGGCCAGAGGGTGGAAATGCACGCCGACGAGATCCAGGTCTTCGGATGGGCCGATCCCGGGACCTACCCCCTTCAGAAGAAGAGGCATTCCTTCGAGTTCCTGCGAACCATCGCCCACCTGAGGCCCCGTACCAACACCTTCGGTGCGGTGACCCGTGTGCGAAACGCCCTGAGCCTGGCTATCCACACCTTCTTTCAGGAGAGAGGTTTCTTCTACATTCACACCCCGATCATTACCGGTAGCGACTGCGAGGGTGCAGGAGAGATGTTCAAGGTGACCACCCTGGATCTCCTGGAAATCCCTCAAAAGGACGGTCTGGTGGACTTTGCGGGGGATTTTTTTCAATCCCCTGCCAACCTTACGGTGAGTGGTCAGCTCGAGGCCGAAATCTTTGCCCTTGCCCTGGGGGATGTCTACACCTTCGGCCCCACCTTTAGGGCGGAGAACTCCAACACCTCCAGACACCTGGCAGAGTTCTGGATGGTCGAACCCGAGATGGCCTTCTGCGACCTGGAAGGAGACGTCGAACTCGCCATCGCCTTTCTGAGATACCTCTTCCGGTACGTGCTCGATCACTGCAGGGAGGATCTGGAGTTCTTCACCCGCTTCATTGACTCCTCCGTGCTCAATACCCTGGAAGACATTGTGGAGCAGGACTTCGAGCGCATCACCTATACAGAGGGAATCGAGATCCTTTCCCGGGCCGGGGAGTCCTTCGAGTTCCCGGTAGCCTGGGGAAGCGATATCCAGTCCGAACACGAACGGTACCTCTGTGAGAAGGTATTCAAGAAACCCGTGGTTCTCACGGACTACCCCAAACAGATCAAGGCCTTCTACATGAAGGTCAATGAAGACGGCAAGACGGTGAGGGCCATGGACGTCCTTGTGCCGCGGATCGGTGAGATCATCGGCGGCAGCCAGAGGGAGGACGATCATGACACCCTTCTTGCACGCATCAGGGAGGCGGGGCTGGACCCCGATCCCTACTGGTGGTACCTGGAACTCAGGAAGTTCGGCTCGGCACCGCACGCGGGTTTCGGTCTGGGTTTCGAGCGCCTGGTCCAGTTCGTAACCGGTATGGCCAACATCCGCGACGTAATCCCCTTTCCCAGAACCCCCGGAAACGTGAGTTTCTGACCACCCCCCGACGGCCCCTTGAGCCCTGTGCGGCCTCCCAGGGCGGCACTTTGGCAATGGAAACCTCCATTCACGACTCCAGAGAAGCTCGGGATTTTCATGAAATAGGACAGGCCGATTCTTTATGTCTAAAATGATATAACATGCTAAATTTACTATTATTTCTTGACATGAGTCGCCCAGTTTCGATATCATCCATAGTTAGACAGATTTCGTGGATCGTGCCTATGGACACTTCCACGAACATATGAGACTACTCATAGGAACCCCAACCTTTCAACGGTGAGAAAGGAGGATTGCCGATGGATAAGATCTTGAGAATCGACATGGGCGCCGAGGGAGGCCCAAAGGCGAGCACCACCCCCCTTGGCGGATACGCGGGCCTGGGCGGCAGGGCGTTCACCTCGGCCGTCGTGTCCACGGAGGTCCCCCCCCTCTGCCACCCTCTGGGAACGGAGAACAAGCTGGTGATCGCTCCCGGGCTTCTGAGCGGAAGCACCGCCGCCATGTCCGGCAGGCTGTCTGTGGGATGCAAGAGCCCCCTCACCGGCGGCATCAAGGAGGCGAACGCCGGTGGACAGCCCTCCCAGATGATTGCCAGGCTGGGTTATGCCGCGATCATCCTGGAAGGCAAACCCAAGGACGCTACCCTTTACAAGATCTTCCTGAGCAAGGACGGCGTGAAGATCACTCCCGACGACAGCCTCAAGATGCTCGGTAACTATGACCTCGTGGAGAAACTCAAGAAGGAATACGGCGACAAGATCTCCGTTATCTCCATCGGTCAGGCCGGAGAAATGAAACTGGCGTCAGCCTCTGTGGCCTGTACCGACATGGAACTGAGGCCTACCCGGCATGCCGGCCGGGGCGGGGTCGGTGCCGTCATGGGAAGCAAGGGTGTAAAGGCCATCATCATCGACGATACAGGCATGAAAATGAGGAGCGCCAAGGACCCCGAGGCCTTCAAGGACGCCACCAAGAGGTGGGTGGAGGGTCTTCGCAAGCACCCCGTGACGGGACAGGGCCTTCCCGCATACGGAACCAATGTGCTCACCAACGTGATCAACGAGGCCGGAGGCTATCCGACCCACAATTTCAGGGCGGGCCGGTTTGCAAACTGTTCCAAGATCAGCGGCGAGACCCAGGCGCAGACGGAGACCGACCGGGGCGGATTGGCCACCCACGGCTGCCATCGGGGCTGCATCATCCAGTGCTCGGGCACCTATGTGGACAAGGACGGTCATTACCTGACCAAGCAGCCGGAGTATGAGACCGTGTGGGCGCACGGCGGTAACTGCGGCATCGACGATCTGGACACCATTGCCATGCTGGATCGGCTGGACGACGACTTCGGCCTGGACACCATCGAAATGGGCGCCACCATCGGAGTCGCCATGGAGGCCGGGCTTGCCAAGTTCGGAGACGCCCAGGCGGCCATCAACCTCGTCAAGGAAGTGGGGAAGGGGACCCCTCTGGGCCGCATCCTGGGCAGCGGGGCAGCCGTGACAGGCAAGGTCTTCGGCGTGGAGAGGGTTCCTGTGGTGAAAGGCCAGGCCATGCCCGCCTACGACCCAAGAGCCGTCCAGGGCATCGGCGTGACCTATGCGACCAGCACCATGGGTGCGGATCATACTGCAGGGTATGCAGTGACCGCCAACGTCCTCGGCGTTGGAGGGAAAGTGGACCCACTCAAGCCCGAAGGCCAGGTCGAACTCTCCCGGAACCTGCAGATCGCCACGGCAGCCGTCGATTCTACGGGCATGTGTCTTTTCGTCGCCTTTGCAGTCTTGGACCAACCCGAGACCTTCCAGGCCCTGATTGACGCGATCAACGGCTTTTACGGCCTGAAACTCACCGCCGACGACGTGACGGCCCTCGGCAAGTCGGTGCTGAAGAACGAGAGGGAATTCAACCTGAAGGCCGGCCTCGGTCCGGAGCAGGACAGGCTTCCCGCGTTCATGAAAAAGGAAGCCCTTCCGCCTCACAACATCGTCTTCGAGGTGAAGGACGAGGACCTGGACAAGGTCTTCAACTGGTAGAGCCAAAAATACTCTAACGGCGCGCGGGGAGATCTCAAAGGGTCTCCTCGCGCTTTTGAAGACCATGAAAAGAATGAATGGACCCAGGCTCCACATGACGGTCGAAGCCGCCCTGCTTCCCGGCTTCACACCCCTCCTCCAGCAGGGGGTGGGGGTGAGCACCAGGACAGGAATTTCCCTCCGGGAATTCATCTGTCAGGAACTGGGGTTGAGCCCCGTCTACCTGGAAACCAGAATCCAGACCCTCTTTCTGAACGGCAGGGCCGTGGACGACCTGGATGCGGCCTTTGTGGAAGACGGATCTACCGTGGCCCTTTCCGCTGCCATGCCCGGTCTCCTGGGTGCCACCCTGAGGAGGGGCAGTTACTACGCGGCCATGCGCGGTGAGATTTCCTACCGGGAGGAAGCCAGCGTCTCGGCGCGTGAGGAGGGGATCGTTTCCGTGAAGCTGTTCAATCTCCTGGTCAAAGAGGTGGGTCCGATTCTCCTCGACAAGGGCGTCTGGGTTCCAGGGGTGGATCTCCTCGACTTTCTCGGGAAACGCCCCTCTCAGTTCTGGACGGGATGTGTAAAGGCCACGGTCGACGACAAGGATCTGAAACCCCACGACCTCCTCAAAATGAAATGGGGAGAAATGCCGGTGTTCCTCCAGGTCAGGCAGAGGGATTAGCCGCCTGCCACGGGTGGGAACACCCCTACCCTGTCACCTTCCTTCAGCACCGCCTCTCCCTTTGCATGAATGCCGTTCAGGAAGATCACCTTGATGGCCCCCAGGGGGACACCCAGGCCCTCCAGGAGTTCCCGGATTGTGGTGCCTTCGGCCACCTCAGCCATCTCGGGTTGTCCGCCAGAACCTTGAACAGGCATGTAGCGGCTGAGGGACGCGTATAATCTCAACTCTATTCTCATGACCCTCCATGGAGTGTTCCTCCCTTATCATTAAGAACTTGCACTCCGGTTTTCCTTTGCATTATGAAACGGGTACAAAAGGCTGTCAACAGGAGGCATAGCATGTCCGATCAGAGGGAAGAAAGCATCCGGGATGCCATACAAGCGAGGGCGAAGCAGGTTACGGATCCTGCTGATCGGCCGGTGCAGATTCTCTTGGACGAGGATGCCCTGGCCGTCGCGGAAAAACACGGTTCTGACCTGCCTTCGGTGTACAGGGCATCCCTTGAGCTGGGAATCTGCCCTTGCCGCTATCTCCGGAACAGGGACTCCCTTTCCCTGGATGAGCAGTTGAGGCTGGCCGTCAGCCGGGTGGTCGTGGTAGGTGCCGGAGGTCTCGGGGGACACGTGATCCTGTTGTTGGCCAGGCTGGGGATCGGCCATCTCGTGGTGGCGGATGGGGATGTCTTCGACGAAACCAACCTGAACCGGCAGGTCCTGTGCACCGCAGACAACCTGGGCAGATCCAAGGCCGATGAGGCCATGAGACAGGTCCGCGCCGTCAACCCGGGAGTGATGTTCACCTCCCACCCGGTGAGGATCGATGAATTCAATGTGAGGCAAATCCTGGCCGGATCCAATGTGGTGGTGGATGCCCTGGACAACATACCGGATCGCTTGCTCCTGGAAAAGGGGGCCAAGGCGATGGGACTGCCGCTTGTCCATGGGGCGCTGGCCGGCTTTGACGGCCAGGTCATGACCGTTTTTCCGGAGGACCACGGGCTCAAGACCCTCTATGGAGAAGCCCCTGCAACTGCGAAAGACCCGGCCAGCCCCGAGGCCTTGCTGGGCGTTCCGGCCCTCATGCCATCCATGATCGCGACCCTCCAGGCCATGGAGGTCATCAAACTCGTACTGGGGTGGAGAACGAATCTCAGGAATGCCATGCTCCACGTGGACCTGCAGGCAGGGGAGATCAACCGTTTTACCTTCGGCTGAAGAGACATCACATCAGGTCGTTGTCCCGTGCGCCTTGAGCCCCTGAACCTACTCCCTGTGTTCGGTGATGATGCGCCCCGGGCAAACGAATGAGACTCCCTGGCCGGAGGACAGACCCAGCATGATACCTTCGATGATCGGCATGTTGACCTTGTGCCTGGAACTCCACTTCACAAGAAAGCTGGCCCCCGGCCCCCCCCTCTTGTCGTACTCTTTGATGTAGAAGTAGATGGACGCCATCGGTTTGACTTCCGTGGGTTTCTGGACGTAGCTTTCCAGGTTCTTTCCGCTGGAGTCATGGTACTCGGCCTTGAGTACGCTGATGCTGTGCTTGGGATCCATGTTACGGATGCTGAGCATGACGGCGAGTTCAAAGGGCGAGGCCTTGGGTCCTGAAAAAACGTTCGAATAGATCGGCACGTATACGCTTTCACCCTTGGAAAGACTCGTCTCACATCCGGCCTCGAGGTCCACCCCTGACATCAGTGCCCAGAAAGAAAAGACCCCTATCATCAACCTCCAAACCGCTCCAGTCATCGGAACCATGGAACCGACCTCCCGTCCTCTCAGGTGATGGCCGTTCAGGGCATTGCCCCTACCACTTGCAGGGATCAACGGCTGTCCAGTCGGCCTTACGGATGTAGTATCCCCTGCCGTCGATATACTCCTTGCCCTGCAGGGCTCTCACCGGAGCAAAGATGATCCGTAGCCAGCCGTCGCCTGTGTCTTCCACCGTGGCGGCGGCTTTCTTCAGGATCCTACCCACAACCCTGGCCTGGTTATCGGGTTCTTCCACGACCTGGCATTGGTCGCCCTTTATCCAGCCGCTCAATTCTGCGCAGAGTGCCGAACCCGGAAGAAGACCGATCATGGCGATTACAGCAATAGAAATCACGCATGTCTTGACTTTCACAGTTTGCCCCCTCATCCCTTTTCCAGAAGGATGTTCGCCGATCCTGCAAGTATCCGGACGCAACGGAGGATCCCCATCTCGTAAAAGGATCGCCTCCCCATAAACCCTCTTCCCCTAAGCCGTGAATGAAGCCTTCACTTTAGCCATGAAAAGTTCGGTCTGTTTTGCAGCCCTCTCCTCCAACGGGACCGGATATTCATCTCCAAAGGCCCAGAGAATCTCCTCCAGGGCATAATGGGTTTGTACATCGCACCTCTTGGCCGCGCCGCGGAGTTGCATATAGCATCCGGGGCAGTAACAACTGAGATCACCGACCCCCGCGTTGAGGACCTGCTCCATCTTTTTCTGCACCTCTTTGGCGCCTTCTCTCAGGTCGTAATGGTTGCGGAGAATGGACACCGTCCCGCAGGTCAGGTTATCGAAGCGACTATTCTCGAGTTCCACGACCTCCATTCCCACAGCCCCATGCAGGCCCCTGACCGCATCCAGAAACCCCTCTCCCAGTTCACTGGCGTAACAGGAGTCCGTGAGACCCACCCTCCGGACGATCGGGCGTTCAACCCTGATTTCGCCGTTCCGGTACCTTTCCCAGAGCCACTCCCATACCGAAACGATCTCAAAGGGCAGTTTGACGCCATGGTAATTCGGCCATATATTTCCCAGAAAATTTGCGCAGGAGCCGCAATAACAGACCAAACGTTCCGCATCGAGGCGTTCGAGCCTTTCCCGCGTGCGTTCCACGGTTTCGGCGAATGCCTGGTAGTCCCCATACCGATACGCCAGTTCCCCGCAGCATGCATTCCGTGGAGAGTATTTGGGCAGCTTCTCGAACACACGTGAATACTCGGTACCGTAAGGAATCTCTCTCCCTACGCAACCGATGAACAGCACTTCGGGGCTTTTGGGGGGAACCATCTCCCATCTGTCCAGAATCGCCTTCTCCTCTGCCGTCTCTGCGGCATACACATCCCAGAAAAGGCAGGAATCGGTCTTTCCCGTCAGCAGGTAGTCCATATACGGCGGGAGACCCTTTCCCGTCCTGCTGTTCTCCTCCGCCGCACGTTCCATGATAAGGGCATAAGGCCGCAGCCCTTGGGGGCAGTAATGGTTGCAGCTGAAGCAGAATGTACACTCCTTCAGCACCCGTTCGGTTTCTTGCCCCTTCAGCAGCCGACCCATTTCTGCACGGGATTCCGCCTTTCCCATTTTCATGACAGGACATTGCTGCAAACACAGGCCGCACTTCTCGCAAACGTCTCGGCCCTTTCCCTCAGGATCGAACGCATCGATATAGGTCTTTCCTGTCAATTCTAGCCTCCCCTGCATTCGCCCCACGTGCCGCCCCATCCCGCAGGAGTGCAGCTCGGTTCGCCGCTCCTCCCCTGGTGGAACCCCAGGGAATCGCCTCAGCGGCGACCCCATCCGCCCAGTATGCCACCGAGTACGCCGCGCAGGATCTGTCGGCCGATCTGGCTTCCCACAGTACGAGCGGCCTGTTTGGCCATCGTTTCCACCATGCCCTGCCGGCGCTTGGTGCCCCACAGCCAATCGCCGACCACGCCCCCGCGTTTGGATGGCTTCTCTGCCTCACCTCGATTCGCCCCCGACTCGGCCGCTTCCCTCTCCAAGGTCCTCCGGCTCAGGATCTCGTAGGCCGACTCACGGTTTACCGGCGAGTCGTACTTGCCGCTCATCGCGCTGCGCGCTCGCACGATCGAACGATCTTCCACCGTCAACGATCCGATCCGGCAGCGAGGAGGACAGATCAGGGTGCGTTCCACCGGCATCGGAATGCCCTTCTCCTGGAGCGTGGAAACCAGGGCCTCCCCGACTCCAAGCTGGGATATGGCCTTGGCGACATCCAGTTTCGGGTTTGCAACGAAGGTTTCCGCAGCCGTTTTCACTGCCTTCTGGTCCCGCGGCGTGTACGCCCGCAGTGCATGCTGGATACGGTTTCCGAGCTGACCCAGGATCTCGCTCGGCACGTCGTCGGGGAATTGTGAGCAGAAGTACACCCCAACACCCTTGGAACGGATGAGTCGTATGACTTGCTCCACCCGCTGGCGCAGCATCGGAGGCGCATCGTCAAATAGCAGGTGGGCCTCATCGAAGAAGAACACCAGCTTGGGTCTGTCAAGGTCGCCCACCTCGGGCAGGTTCTCGAACAGCTCCGACAGCAGCCACAGCAGAAAACTCGAGTATAATCTCGGCTTCAGGACGAGTTGATCCGCCGCAAGGATGTTGATGATACCGCGGCCGCTGAGGTCGGTGCGCAGCAAATCGTTGAGTTCCAGTGCGGGTTCACCGAACAGGGATTCCCCTCCTTCCCGCTCCAGTGACAGCAGGGCACGCTGAATGGCTGTCACGGACGGTGTGCTCACCAGACCGTACTGGTTCGAGATCTCCTTGCGATTGTCCGCGACAAAACCCAGCAGGGCACGCAGGTCGTCGAGGTCAAGCAAGAGCAGACCCTGGTCGTCCGCCAACTTGAAGGCGATCTCGAGCACCCCAACCTGGGTATCGTTGATTTCGAGGATCCGGCCAAGCAGACTCGGGCCGATTTCACTGATAGTGGTGCGTACCGGATGACCGGCCTTTCCGTACAAATCCCAGAACAATACCGGGTTGGCCTCATGGGCGTAGCCTTCCATACCGATCCGGGCAACACGCTGCCGGATCTTCTCGTTGGTGGTACCGGCCAGCGCCAAGCCGGCAACATCACCCTTAACGTCGGCCATGAATACCGGCACACCCAAACGTGAGAAGCCCTCAGCGAGCACCATGAGAGAGATCGTCTTGCCGGTACCGGTGGCGCCCGCGACCAGACCGTGCCGGTTGCCGTATTTTGCGAGCAGGTAAACAGGCTGCTCGCCCTTGCCTATTAGGATCTGGTTCACCCTCTCCCTCCTTTCTAACGTCCTGAGGCGTCGTGACTCATCAACCATGGCTGCAATCAGAGCGGAAGAGCCAATGACCACGTCCATGGGCGCCTCCACGATCCCTGACACAGCCATTTAGCACACTACCCATCTGGTTTGTCAAGAAGCCGACGCGGCCCGAAAATCCATTGCCCGGTGGTGTCCAAAATCGGTTCGGCCTGTATGGGTCGATCTTGTGATGTCAACAAGTTACCTCGATG